>JAWAPU010000014.1:0-12224 GCA_038894275.1 Candidatus Nanoarchaeia archaeon
TTCGTTTTTTTTGACTAGAGAAAGCATTCTTTTTCTTTCTGCATGATTTCCTTTTGCCCACATTATTTTTTTTACATCTAACTTAAAACTGCAATTTAATTCTTTATGTAAAGTTTCTGTAATGTTTAAACCGGCAATATGTTCTATTTTTGGCTTTCTATAAACTCCAAAAATTCCTTTTTGTAAAAAAACAGCTTTTACATAAGGATAAATTTTCAAAATTGCATTGCCAATTTCTTTTTTGTATTTCTCAGCTTTTTTATTCAATTTTAAAAGTAAAATTTGTCCTAGTACATGGTAACTTGCTGGCAAAATTTCTGTTGACAAATCAACTTCTTTCGCTAGCAATTGTTTAAATTTCATTTTGGTAAAAAGTAAATAATAATATCGGCGATAAACAAAAGAACAATCATTACTTCTAAAATTATTAAAAGAAAATTATTAGCTCGTTCATAGAGCGAAGTATATATACTTTCTATAACTTTTAATTTTTCGTCTATGGCTGCTCTAAGTTCAGAAATATAAAATTTAGACGTCGCTGCTCGGAAAACTTTTGCCAAATAAAGGTCACCAAATAATTTCAAAGTGTCTGTTAATTTGTCTAAAATTTCTATAACATCTAATTTTACTTTTGTCAATTCATATAAAACTTTATAGGTTTTAAGCGGTTTTGTTATATCGGAATATGCGCTTTCTAAAGCAGAATCTAAAATAAAATTAAAATTTCTTAATTCTACCAATAAAGCCAAAGAGTATTCCAAAACATCCAAAACATCGTAACTTTGTCTTGGGTCGTAGATAAATGCAGCTTGCCAATTTATTATTGCAATTTCATCTTCATAATAGCTCAGTACATGTTTTAACGAGTCTTCTATCTCTTGTTCACTTAAACGACTTTTTTCGCAAAGAATAATTTTTGCAAGATCGTATTTTGCTGTCTCAAGCAAACTTTTCGCAGTGTAGTTTTTTTCTAAAGATTTTGCTGAAACAATTATATAATTATCCCAAAACTCTAATTTCTCTTGAGGTTTTATTAAGAATTGCTTAATCTCTTTCAATAAAATCTTTACTTCGTCTTTTGCCAATTTGTCTAGATTTTTATTTTTTGCTAATTGATATGTCAAAACTGCAATATCTTTTAAATCTCCTGAAAAAGGTATTTGAAAAAATAAAGAAACGACTCCAAAATCAAATAATTTAGCTTTCAAATTTGCGACGTATTTCTTTTTGCCTATTTTTATTTGACGTTTGCCAAGCCTTACAAGCAAAGGAGGAACTTTATATTGGACATATTCAGGCATAAGCCTTTCACATTTTATAGCAAATTGTTCTGGTTTTTTCCCAAAAATAGTTTCTATTTTTTCTAAAACGATTTCATAAGCTACATCAAAACAATAATATACAAATAGATCACCTTTTTTTACTGTTACTGCCATATTAATTTTTTTGTTTCAAGGTTTTAAACATTTTTTGCGCATTTTTAAGCATGTCATGATCATTATTAAAAAATATATATGCTTTTTTAGGGTTTATAGCTGTAATTTTTTCTGCAATTTCGTTAAGTTCTTTGCCAGAATAACAATGTGAATACCAAAATGTTCGCCCATGCATCCTGACATAAACTAAATTATCCGAATTAAAAATAACTTTCGGAAAATCAGGACTATCTACCGAAACAAGTGTTAAACCTAAATTTTTCGCCCAGTTTTCTATTTCTGTAGAAAACCAAGTTTGATGTCTTGGCTCTAATGCGAATCTTTCTTTTAATTTTGTTTTTTTATAAAATTTAGCAATCTTATCTTTCATTTTTTCAGAACAAGAAGGCGGTAATTGAAATAAGTAAAAATCTATATTTTCTTTAATTGGTTCAAATAAAGCTTCAAATTTTTTCCAAATTTGAAATGCCTTTGTGCTAAATTTGAATTGATGAGTTATTAGTCTATTAACTTTTATCGACCATCTTAAACTTTTGCCTTTTTTCGCCCAGCTTTTTACTTGGTTTGGAAAAGGAAATCTATAGAAACTCGCGTTTAACTCTATGGCATTTAATTTGGAATTTTTTACATACCAATCTAAACTTCTTTCTAAATTCCAGTCATAATACCATCCGCTACAACCGCAAAATACCTCCATTTCATTAAAATAAAACCAAAGATTTTAAATCTTATTTCTTAAAATAAATATATGGATTATGATTTAAAACTTGAAAAAATAGTTAAAGAAGTAAAAAAATCAAAAGCAAAAAAAATTTGTCTGCAACTTCCAGATGGATTAAAAGCAAATGCAGATGAAATTGTAAAAAATTTGCAGAAAAAATTTAATAAAGAAAAACTTTCTGTAGAAATTTGGCTTTGGGCAGGAAGCAATTTCGGTGCTTGCGACATACCTTTTTATCTCTCAAAATATAATTTTGATTTAATTATAAATTTTGGACATCTGAAGTTTGGGAAAAAATTTACTTTTAAAAAGTGATAAAACAAAATTAAAAAGCATTTTTTTTAAATGAATTTACTTAAAAGGAGGATGCGAAAAATGGCTTTTTTAGAAGGCGTATTGGGAATCGGTGTAGGAATTTTAGTAGGCCTTGCTTTGCTAAAGTACAGCGGCTACGTTGAAACATTGAAAAAAGAATTGGGTTACATAGCATCTGGTGCAGTATTTTTAATATTGGCTGCAACTTTAGAGCCAATATCGATTGCAATACCATCGATAGCGACTGCAGTAAGCTGGATTAACATTATTTTCTTAGTGATAGCATTTATACTAGTATTAATTGGTGCGATATCAATGGCCATACAGATCTTTAGCAAGTTAAAGTAAAGTTACGACAAATTTTATTTTATTTTTATTTTTGAATTTTAAAATAAATTTTTTCAGAGTTCAGAAAAGTTCAGAAATTATTAAATTTAAATTAAATACAAATTAATATAAAATAAAATAAATTAAAAAAAATTAAAAAAAATTTATAAAGGATAAAAGAAAAAACAAAACATGGCCACATTTAATAAAAAAGCTTCTTTAGCCACAATAATTTTTATTTTGTTTTTAATGGCTGGAATTTTAGTTTTTGGAAAATATTTAAGTGGTTATGCTGCTTTTCAAGTTTCACAAGATCAACAATGTACAGGTACGCCTGTATTGACTTTAAACGCTACTAGCGCGTCTCCAGACGTGCGGATGCAAGCAAATGTTTCAAATTTGAGCAATTGTCAAAATATTAATGCGTCTCTATGGCAATGGTATGAAGGGGGCACATATTATATTAATTCTACTAATTGCTTAAATACATATTGTATTATGAACTTTCAGGTGCCTACTTCTTTTGGAAAGTATAATTACTCTGCATGGGTAGATAAAAATCAGAACAAGTTTCCAGACCTTGGTGAAATTTCAAATAACGCCACGCTTATAATAGCTCAAGCTCCCGTGTCTCAAATTTCTCCGAATGAAACATATGTAAATACAGAAACAACTTTTGGGGCTGAAATTTCGTCTGATGTTGAAAGGTGTTGGTTTTATTGGGATGGGAAGAATATTAGTGAAATGCGTTATGCTTCTATTCCTCCAGGAAAAGCTTCAGCCCTGATTGAATACACACCTCAATCTTTTGGAACTCATAAAGCATATGCAAATTGTACAAACGGTACGCATTGGTTTTATAATGAAACGAATATTTTAGTGAAATGTAACGGAATTATAAATTGTGAGTTAATCCCGGAAACTGTAGATAGAAATGGCGTAGTCATGGCAAATGTAACCATGAGCGAAGGAAATTGCAGTGGCTTAAAAGTTGAATTAAAGAAAGGAGATAATTGTTTAACCTCATCAATAGGTGCTGCTAATATAAATGATAATAATACCGCAAGTATTCGATTTACAGCACCATCCTCCATTGGATCTTATAATTATACAATTTGTGCAGATTTAACCTTAAATGGAACATACGATTCTGGAGAATTTATAACAAAAACATTAAAAGTGATACCATGCGTTTACTCAAATCCTGGAATTTCTGCATATCCGAAAGAACACGATACTCAAGCAGGAAATGTTGTTTTCTATAAAATTGAAATAGAAAATAAAGATAATTGCGTAAGCAAATTTAATTTAAATACATCATGTGTTGAAAATTTTGATTGCAAATTTTATCCTTCTTCCTTAACTTTGCATGAAAAAGAAAAAGGAACTTCAGTTTTAGCAATTAAGTCTAACGAAACAATTAGTAACATACAATATGTAACAGTTACGGCTAATGTTAGCAACAATGCAAATTCTTCTTTCTGGAATTCGACTCAGGTAAATTATATTCTTGTAGCTGCATGTGAGAATAAAAGTCCAAGAGTGGCCTTATCTCCTGAAAATTTAACAATATTTGTTAGAAGCAATAAAAATGCAAGTATTGAAATTTTCAACGAAGATGCATCTTGTTCAAATTCCTATAATGTAAGCGTAGAGTGCCCAGACGGAGTAGAATGCGTGCTTTATCCGTCTAATTTGCTTTCTGTTGGAAAAAGAGGTGCTGAAAGCATAGATTTACTGCTCAATGCTAGCGAAGAAGCTGTTGCTGGTGATTATGAAATAAAAATACAAGTTAAAGACGTTAACACAAACTTTACAACAAATGTTACGTTGCCAGTTACAATAATAAGCGAATGTTCAGACGAAGACAAAGATAATTATTCCCCAGAAGGCGGACCTTGCGGAGAAATAGATTGTGATGATACAAACCCAAACGTCCATCCTGGTGCAATAGCATATTGCATTTCAGAAATTGATGCTAATTGTAACAATATAACCGATAAATTAGAAAGCGGTTGTAATAAAAGTGCTCCGTTAGAAGATCAAATTTTGCCAAAATGGAAAGCAGGAGATGGTAAATGCGATACTTGGGCAGGCGAGAATAGCTCCAATAGTCCAGCAGATTGCGCACCACAAACACCCACTCAAAAATGCGGGAATAACAAAAGAGAAACTGGAGAAGACTGCGATGGCACTGATGATGCAGCTTGTCCGGGTCTTTGTACGGAGACATGCAAATGTCCTTTCATGATAGGAGATGGTATTTGTAGCGAAGCAGCGGGTGAAACTAGTGCAATAAGCACAGATTGTAAAAAACCTTCACTTTTGCCAATCATTTTAATTGTCATAATAGTAAGTTTGGCAGGAGTTTTAGGAGCAATCTTCTTTATGAGAAAAAAGACATTAGAAAATTTAAGCGAAGTGCATGGTGTAAGTACTTACGAGCCCGGAAAAGATCTTGGGCCTGCTGTAGATAATATGTTGGCAGAAGGATTCTCCCCTTCCGAAATTTCTAAACACTTGAGTTCGGGAGGCTGGCCACAAAATTCTATCAATAAAGTTTTTGCAAATGCTTCTGCAACGCAAACCGAACTCTTTAAACTAGCAGAAGAACATAATGTACATGTGCCAAGCACAGAACTCAGGTCTCTAAAAAGATATGTTAAAAAATGTTTAGATTTAGGATATACACCTACTCAAATTAAAACAGCATTACTATCTGCAGATTGGCCTGAATATGCGGTAGATGATGTATTAAGCGATTATACTTCAAAACATATAAAAGAGCATGCAAAAAAGAAAAAAGTGTTAAAACCAACTGCAGATCTTGATGAATTAAAAAAATATGTAAAAGAAGAATTAGATGAGGGTCACACGCCAGAACAAATTAAAGAAGAGCTGTTAAAAGCGGGTTGGGAAGAAGATAAAATAAAAGAAGTTTTACCATAATTTTGTTTAATTACTATGAAAGAATTCTTTAAAGCAAATACGATTTTATTCTTTGTTTTATTGGGAAATGGGTTGGCTACGGCACTTCTTTCAGTCTATTTTGCAAGCATAGGAATTAGTTTAACTAATATAGGTGCAATATTTTCAATTGGAACTATGGCAGCAGGATTTCTTAGAATACCTGTTGGTGCTTTTGTAGACAAATATGGAAGAAAAAGTTTTCTTATGATTGGCACTATTGGCTACACTATTTTTGCCATAGGTCTTTGTTTAGTTATTTCAATACCTTATTTTGTTTTTCTTAATTTTTTAGTTGAACTTTCTGGTGCAATTTTTTGGACTGCGTGGAGTGCATATTTTTTTGATATTTTAGAAAAAAATAAAGAAGGAGAAGGTTTTGCAACAAGAAATATGGTTATGTATTTAGCCATGACCTTTTCTCCTGTTTTAGCAGGAATCATAGCATCTAATTTGGGTTTTACTAATTTATTCATTATTGCTGCAACAGTTTCGTTGCTAGCATTATTTTTATGTTTAACAATAAAAGATCATAATCAAATAAAAATCTCATTTGTAAAAGAATATTTAGATGTAATTAAAATTAAAAAATTACGGAGATTAATTATTTTATTATCTTCTTTAGATTTTGTTTTCGTTTTTTGGTCCATATTTATGCCTATTTGGTTAAAAAATCAAGGCGTTTCCTTAGAAGCAATTGGTGCGTTGTTGTCTATAAATTTGCTTTTTTGTGCACTGATGCAAAGACCGTTAGGAAAAGCAATTGATTCATACAATTTAAATAAAATTGTTATTCCAGGAGCAATGCTTTTTGTCGTAGGAAGTATTTTATTTTTTACATTTAGAAACTTTCTTTCTTATGCAATAAATAGAATGATTGTCGGTATTTCTTCGGATATGATTTATTGGCCAGGTACGGCGAGGGTTGCAAAAATTGCACCGAAAAAAGAACATGGCGTAATTGTTGCAGTAGTTTTTGGCATTTCTACGATATTTAGAGGTATCGGTTCTTTAATTGGGGGCATTTTAACAAATTATTTTGGCATTGATTTAATTTTACCAAGCGCATCCATAATATTTTTTATTTTTACAATTTTAATGTTGAAGCAAACAAAATTATTTAAATCTGCTAAATTCAAATTTTGAATGGCCAATTACATTTTTATTTTTGGGGGAGGCTATTCAGGTTTAGGTAAAGGGGTTGTCACAGCATCAATTGCAAATTTGCTTAAAAGAAACGGATACAATATAAAAATAATTAAAATAGATCCTTATTTTAATTTTGGAGCTGGCGATCAAAACCCGAACGAGCATGGCGAAGTGTTTGTAACAGAAGATGGCGGAGAGGTAGATCAAGATTTCGGCCATTATGAGCGTTTTACTGCAATTTCTTGTTTAGCGGAACAAAATATTACGTCTGGAAAAATATTTTGGTCTGTAATAAACAAAGGGCTAAAAGGCAGATATTTAGGAAAAACCATTCAACTCATACCTCACGTAAGGGACGAAGTTAAAAGAACAATTTATCAAGCCACTAATAATTGCGATTTTGCTATTGTAGAAATAGGCGGAACAATTGGAGATGACGAATCCCTAATTTTCATAAGAGCAATTGCAAGCATGATTTACGAAGACAATGTTAAAGCCGCACTTATTGTTTTAGTGCCTTTAATTTATAATGAATCTGTTGGCGAACCGAAAACAAAAATAGCACAAAACGCTATAAGGACGTTTGGAGAGTTCGGACTTAAACCCGATTTTTTGATATTAAGAACATCGACTAAAGAACTTTTAGACGAAAAAAGAAAAAATAAACTTCAAATTTTCTGCAACATGAAAAAAGAGTGTATTTTTAACGACCCCGATTTGTCAACTCCATATTTATTACCAAAAATATTTTCAGAACAAAATTTGGACAAGGCACTTTTGGAATTTTTTAACTTACCGCAAAAAATCGTTTCTGTGGAGTATGAAAAATTTATTACTAAACTTGATCAAAAGATAAAAATTCCTATAGCATATATTGGAAAATACATTAAAGAAGGAGAAGGCGTTCATAAAGATGCATATATCTCAGTAGAAGAAGCTCTTAAAAGAGCTTGCATAGAACATAGCTTTCTTCCAGAAATTTGGAGAATTGATGCAGAAAATTGTGAAAATTCCGATTTATCTTTTTTAAAAAATGTTGGCGGTATAATAATTCCAGGTGGATATGGTTCGAGGGGATTCGAAGGAAAAATTGCTGCAATAAAGTATGCCCGAGAAAATAAAATACCTTTGCTTGGCTTATGTTTAGGTCTTCAGCTTTTAGTTGTAGAATTTGCGAGAAACGTTTGTGGAATAAAGGAAGCGCATACAGATGAGCAAGATGAAGAAATTGCGTGTAAAAATCCAGCAGGGCATGTGGTTTGCGCTTTACCTGAACAAGAAAAGATAAGAGCTGAACAAGGATTTATCAATACACAAAGATTAGGCGATTTCGCTTATGTAGTAAAAGACCCAGAAATTAAAGAAATTTATGAAAAATTCGGCAGACCAGATATCTGCGAATTAGATAAAATAAAAAAATATCCAAAATTTAGATTAGGTAAATTTAGTGACAAAGATTTTGTTGTTATTGAAAGACATAGGCATAGAAGAGAAATCAATCCAACTTTTATAGACACTTTAATCAAAAATGGATTAAAAATCGTAGGGTCGCATGAGACTGTAGATGGAACTTTGTTAATCGAAGCTGCAAAAATTGAAGATCTTCCAATAATTGCTACGCAATTTCACCCAGAATTTACCTCAAATTTCTTAAGGCCAAATCCCTATTTTTATTGGTTTGCCGACAAATGTAAAGAACGTGCGTTAATATTAAAAAAGATATAGCTCTAATTAAAATATGAAGATATTGTATTTAAGCTGCCCTGCAAAAATAGATGTCATACCTGCGTTAAAAAAGAATTTGGCAAAACTTAAAGGTTATTCAAAAATTGCTCTTTTAACAACAGCACAATTTTTGCCTCAACTAAAAAATATTAAAAAACTGCTAAAAGAAAATAATTTAGAAATTTTAATAGGCAAACCAAAGTATACTGCAATAGCGAAAGGACAAATTTTAGGTTGCGATATTTCTGCAGGACTTGCGGTAGAAAAAGAAAGCGACTGTTTTCTTTATATAGGAACAGGAGAGTTTCATCCTTTGGGGCTGGCTTTAAATACAAACAAGCCAATTTTAATTTTAAACCCGTATACTCAAATTTTAACAGAAATTTCGCTTGAAGAAAAGAATAAAATTTTAAAACAAAAAATTTTAAAGTTGGCCAAATTAAAAGAAGCAAAAAATATAGGCATCTTGGCTTCTATAAAACCTGGTCAATACGAACTTCAAGAAAAAATTATTCCTTTAAAAGAAAAATTAGAAAAACAAAACAAAAAAGTTTATCTATTCGTAGCTGACAATATCGCCGATATAGAATTGCAAAATTTCATGTTCATAGATTTGTGGCTTAACACCGCATGCCCAAGACTGGTAGAAGACCATTTTAGCAAACCTATTATAAATGCCATAATGCTAAAAAGCGAAAATTTATAAATTTAAAATCGAGCAAAAGAATATGGAATTTAAAATTTTGAAAGAAGAAAAAGATTGGCTTGAAATTGAATTTGAAGAGGTAGACCATGGGTTATTGAGTATGTTAAAAGAAGCGATTTGGATGCAAGATGGCGTAGAAATTGCCAGTTTTAGAATAGACCACCCCGAGGTTGGGAAACCCGTTTTTATACTGAGAACAAAAAATAAAGATGCAAAAAAAGTATGGAATGACGCAGTAGATTCTTTACTCAAAACAATTGATCAATTTAAGAAAGAAGTTAAAAGTTTAAAATAGAATGTTTAAGCCTCAAGCAAGAATACTGGGTGTTGATGATTCCCCGCACCTTAAAGGCAAAACTAAAAAAGTTTTAGTTGTTGGGGTTTTATTTAGAGGGGGAGAATACTTAGATTATTTAACAAGCACTTTTGTGAAACTAGACGGTTTAGACGCTACTAAGAAATTAATCAAAATGATCTCGCGATGCAGAGCAAAAGAATCGTTGCAGGCGATTATGTTGGACGGTATTGCTTTAGGCGGGTTTAATGTAATAGATATACAAGAGGTGTATAAAAAAACCAAATTGCCCGTTTTAATTATAACTCGAAAAAAACCAAATTTTTCAGCTATTAGAAAAGCGCTAAATCATTTCAAAGATGGGCGAAAAAGATGGCTAATAATTCAAAAAGCAGGTTCTGTTAAAGAATTTGTTATTAAAAACAAAAATTTGGTAAAGCCTATTAAAATATATTACCAATGTTCAGGCTTAACAGATCGAGAAGTGCAAAATTTACTTAAAATTTCGATAACACATAGTGCAATTCCAGAACCAATAAGAGTCGCACATATAATAGGACAAGGTATCGTATTAGGCGAAAGTAGAGGGCGAGCATAATGGACATTAAAAAGACATTTGAAAATTTATTTAAAAAAGAAAAACACGGTTATGAAGCTCACCCTACCTTGTTAGGTAAAATATGGCATTTTTTATGCCATGAAGAAAGCTGGGCTTCTTTGCTCGCAGATATTTTGCTTTTAATAATAATTCTTAAGTTTATGTTTTTTCCAATTTTAGGTTTTTTATTACACACAGACTTGCCGCTTGTCGCGGTTGTTTCGGGCTCGATGGACCACAAAAATGAAAATTTTGAAGTTTGGTGGGAAAACCATAAAGCAGAGTACCTAGAAAAAAATATAAGTAAAGAACAGTTTCAAAATTTTCCATTCAAAGATGGGTTTAAAAAAGGAGATGTGTTTGTGATTGTCGGGTATAAAAATAAAAAACCTGAAGTAGGAGATGTAATTGTTTATAAAATTAATAAAAATTATCCTGTGATCCATAGAGTTATTTTGGTTAAAAATGGCGTAGTAGAAACTAAAGGAGACGCAAATCTACAGCAATTCGAGTTTGAAAAAGTAATTTTATTAGAACAAATAAGCGGCAAAGCAATTTTTAAAATACCATATTGAGGGTGGCCGAAAGTTATTTTAACCGAACTTTTACAAAAGTAAAATTTTTAAATATAAAAATACAAGAATTTCGAAATGAAATTTTGCTCTAAATGCAAAACATTGCTAGTACCTAGCGAAGAAGGGTTAATTTGCCCTTCTTGCGGATATAAAGAATCAGCAAAATTAGAAGTAAAAGAAGCCATAAACAAGAAAAAGGTTGTTAAAAAAGAAGATAAGGAAGAAATACAAACAGCAATGCTGCCAATTGTAAAGGCAAAATGCCCTAAATGCGGAAATGAAGAAGCGTATTGGTATTCGAAGCAAACAAGGGCTACGGATGAGCCAGAGACACAATTTTTTATATGCAAAAAATGTGGTTATAGGTGGAGAAAATATTAAGGAGGACTAAAATGGAATTTTGCCCTAAATGCGGAACACTAATGATATTAGGTAAAACCTACGCGATTTGCCCAAAATGTAAAAAAAAGGTAAAAATAAAAACAAAAGAAAAAGTAATGAAAGAGAAACTTGAATCTCCGCATGCGAAATTAATTAAAAAAACGCCTAAAGAAATAGAAGCTACATATCCTACAACTAACGCTATTTGCCCTAAATGCGGAAATAAAACTGCGTACTGGTGGATGCAGCAAATTTTAGATGGGGAAGACGAGCCAGAAACACAATTTTTTAGGTGCACAAGATGCAAACATACTTGGAGAAAACTTGGCTAAATATTTTCTCTAATTACAAAAAATATTTAATCTGATTAAATTTACAAAAAGAAATGGAAGAAGAAAAGAAAATTATAAGGCGAGCACCCGCCATACCGATGCTCATTTCTGAATTAAATGCAAAAGTAGGTAGGGTAGCCATAGTAGGTACAATAGTTTCGAGAAATCAAGAAATAGGCTCTATTGTCATAGATGACGGAACAGGAAGTGTTCTTGTTCTTCTAAACAACCCTGCAGACACAAGCAAATATACAGAGGGGCAAATAGTGCTTGTGCACGGTAAAATTTGGGGTTCTGAAAATGAAATAGAAATTCAAGGAGAACTAATACGAGATTTCAGTAAAATAGATCTAGAATTATATAAAAAAATATTTTTTAATCGCGAATAAAATAAAGAAAGCAAATATAAAAACTAAAAAAGCGAGATAGATTATCTTTTTTTTCTCCACAAAAGATCCAAAAATCAAATTACATGCAAAAAATATAAATACTAAATTCATAAAATAATTTTTGTTTAAAGAATAAAATAAAAAAATTACAGAAACCACACAATAAAATAAAATAAAAACAAGAGGAATTTCTTTAACTTTTATTTTACTTTTAAAATATCCGTGTTTAAAGTTTTGAATAGATTCTAATCGTGCTGTTTCGTATTTATATCTCCTGTAATTTGGAAATCCATCTGATAAAATACAAT
>JAWAPU010000015.1:0-11709 GCA_038894275.1 Candidatus Nanoarchaeia archaeon
GGAAAATTTTTAGAAATAAAAGATTGGGAAAATTGGCAACAGTCTTATGAGGCAATTTTAGAAAAAGCTAATGCTGAAGTCTCTTATAAAAATGATGCGTTCGTATTCTTTTTAGAACCTTGGGGCCAATTAAACTCAAAAACAATTTTAGAAGAAAGCCTCACCATTCTTTCGGATCATTTAAAAGAAATAAAATTAAAATAAATCATATAAAGTTAAAACAACATAATAACAAATTTTAAAACTTAAGAATTTTTTTTATTTATTGCGGGGATGGAAGAGTGGTCAAATTCGCACGATTGAGGGTCGTGTGCCTTAGTGGCTGCGCAGGTTCGAATCCTGCTCCCCGCAGTTAATAATAAATTTTGATTAGCATAAGGTTTTTAAAAGCATATTTTATGCAAGAAAATATGAGCAAAAGAACAGGCCCAACGAACCAAAGAACACAAAACCTAATCAAATTACTAAAAACACAACAAGCTCAAATTTGGAAAAGATTGGCGAAAGAATTTGGAAAAGCTACAAGAAAACGAAGAGAAGTAAATCTTTCAAAAATTCAACGTTATGCAAGAGAAAAAGATTTTGTTTTAGTACCTGGTAAAGTGTTGGGTACTGGAAAATTAACAAAGCCAATAAAAATAGCAGCGCTTAATTTTTCTAAAAGCGCTGAAGAAAAAATAATCGCTGCAGGTGGTAAAATTATCGAACTTGAAAAGCTTATAAAAGATAACCCAAAAGGAACTGATATTAGAATATTAGGTTAAAATGGTGACTATAATAGATGGTACAAATTTGATACTTGGAAGGCTTGCCGCAAATGTAGCAAAGCGCGCGCTCCAAGGAGAGGAAATTATAATTGTAAATTGTGACAAAGTAATAATATCGGGCAGAAAAGAAAGTGTTCTTAAAAAATTCAAACAAAGAGAAGCTCGTACACAGCCATTTAAAGGACCATTTGCAAAAAGAATGCCTGATAGAATAGTCAAATTTGCCATTAGAGGCATGCTGCCCCATGAAAAATGGTCTGAAGAATCTAGAGGCAGAAAAGCATTCTCAAAAATAAAATGTTTTATAGACGTTCCAGATGAGTATAAAAACCAAAAATTTGAAACAATACCAGAAATATCGTTAAATAAATTAAAAACACCATATTTCACATATGTTGGTGAAATTTCAAAATTGCTGAGACAAAATGGCTAAAGTAGTTCATGTATCGGGTAAAAGAAAAACTGCTATAGCTCGCGCAACAATAAAAGAAGGTGCAGGAATAATAAGAATAAATAAAATACCCTTAGAAGTATATAATCAAGAAGTGGCGAGAATGAGAATTAGAGAACCGTTGCTTATTGCAGGCGAGTTGGCATCTAAAATAAATGCAAATATAAATGTAAAAGGAGGGGGATGGCATAGCCAAGCAGAAGCGGCAAGGCAAGCTCTTGCAAAAGGCATGGTACGATTTTTTGAATCAAAAGATTTGGAAAAAGCATTTTTAGATTATGATAGAACTTTATTAGTTGCGGACATTAGAAGAAAAGAGCCGAAAAAGTTCGGTAGACATAGCAGAGCGCGTGCTAGAAGACAAACTTCGTATAGATAAGCTTTAAAAAGCTAGAAAAAATTGTGAGTTTATGATAATACCAATTCGTTGCTTCAGTTGCAATAAACCAATAGCACATCTCTGGGAAACATTTAAAGAAAGAGTAGCGAAAGGCGAACCTGTAAAAGAAGTTTTAGATAAATTGGGCTTAAAAAGATACTGCTGTAGAGCACTATTTTTAGGGCACATCGATCTCATAGATTTAGTTGCTCGATATAAAAAAGATTGAAATGAAATTAGATTTAAATCTAATTTCGGTGATTGGTTTTTATTTTTTAGTATTTCTGTTTCTAATAGTTAAAAGAAAAAGAATAGAAGTTCAAAGTAAAATTTTCTTTCTTTTTAAAACTTTGCGTTTCAATCGATTTTTAAATAAAATAGCAAATAAAAATCCGAAATTTTGGCAGGTTTTAGGTCTTATTGGTATACCTATTTCCTTAGGAGGAGTTATTTTAATCTTTGTATACTTAAGCTATTCCATCATCAAATTTTTACTTGTTCCATCTGCTAGCCCTACTATTGCGTTGGCCTTGCCTGGAATAAAAGTGCCTGGCTCACCAATATTTATACCTTTTTGGTACGGCATAATTGCGTTATTCACAGTGATAATTGTTCACGAAGCAACTCATGGCATCTTAGCAGAAGCGAATAAAATTAAAATAAAATCTTCTGGATTTGGCTTTTTATTAGGTTTGTTGCCTTTGGCATTTGTAGAGCCAGATGAAAAAAAACTAACAAACAGTAGCACCAAAACTCAATTATCGGTATATTCTGGTGGTCCTTTTGCAAATTTTTTAGCAGCCGGAGTCTTCATGCTTTTAGCTTTTGGTTTGACTCCTATTTTATCCCAAACAATCGAACCAAGTGGCATATATTTAGAAGAAATAGCACAAGGCGGTCCTGCTGAATTAGCAGGGCTTCAAAAAGGCCAGATAATAACTGGAATTAACAATTTACAAATAAATAAAATTGAAGACTTTATTTCTGTTCTTAATCAAACAAAGCCTGGAGAAAACATTATTTTGTTGACAGCTGATGGAACAAATTATTCTATAAAAACTAGTGGAAATCCGCAAAACACAAGTAAAGCATATATTGGTATAACATTTAAGCAAAATATTAAACTTAGCGAAAAAGCTGAAAAATATGGTTCTTTTGGCTGGTTACCTTGGCATGTTCATCAATTATTTTTTTGGATATACGCATTAAACTTAGGAATTGGGTTAATTAATCTATTACCTCTTGGCCCAATCGATGGTGGGAGAATTATGTTTGCAACATTAAATAAGATAATCAAGAAAAAAGAAAAAGCTAAAAAATACTTTTACTACATATCACTAGCATCACTAATGCTGCTGTTACTAAACATACTTTTGCCATTGTGCAAAAGTCTGCTAATGTAAAATGGTAATAAAAGTTGAAACGATGCTTAAGGAAATCGGTATAACACTAGACCCAGAAATGTTAGAAATTCTAGACATTTTGCAAAAACAAAAAAAAGTAGCGGAAGAGCAAATTGCAAAAAAATTGAAAATGCACGTCAATGATGTTAGAAAATTAATTTATAGATTGTATGAAAAAGGCTTAGCAATCTATGAAAAGAAAACAGATCCAAAGAAAAAATGGTGGTATGTATATTATTGGAGTTTAAACAAAGATAAAATTGCAGATTTGTATTTGGCGTATAGGAAAAAATATTTGGAAAAGAAAAAAGTCGAGCTACAAGAAGAACAAAAATATGCGTTTGTATGCAAAACATGCAATGCGAGATACGATTACGAATCTGCATTAGATAAAGAATTCACTTGTCCTGTGTGTAGCGCAGTTTTAGAAGAAATAAAAGATTCTCAAATAGTCAAAAAATTGAAACAGGATATTGCGAGATTAGAAAAAGAAATTAAAAACGCTGAAGAAAGAAGATCTAAAGAAAAAAAGAATTCTAAATAAGAATATAGCCCCGCTCGGATTCGAACCGAGGTCCCTGGGTCCAAAGCCCAGTATCCTTGACCGCTGGACGACGGGGCTAGATTTTAAAATTAATTCTGCTTTATAATTTTTTCTAATTTGTTTAAAATTCTAGAATATTTGACATTTGTCTGGTGGTCGCACAATATTGCCTCTTTTATATAATTTATAGCGGTATTTAAATTACCGGAAGATCTGTAATATAAAGCTAAAGAAAAATAAATCTTCCCTTTTAAATTATCTGTAGTTTGAGAGGTCAAAATTTTATTAAAATCATTGTGCGCATTATTTAAATATTGTTTTTTCGATTCTAAATTTTGTTCTTTAAGCGCTTTTTGAAGCCAAGCTTTACCTCTATTAAAATAGGCTCGTGTAAACTTCTTCTTAAATTTGATGGCTTGGTTAAAATACTCTATTGCAAAATCTAACTCTTCCTTACTAAGGTATACAAAGCCAATATCATTTAAAAGTTTCGGATCATTGCTAGTTTTTAAAGCAATTTTAAAATATTTTAATGCGCTTTCTAATTTTTGTCGTTCGAGGCATATTCGCCCCTTAACAAAATTTGAAAACCAATAAGCATTATCAAGCTCTAGCGCCAAATCGGCATGTATCTCTGCCTTTTTTAAATAAGTTTTTTTATCTGTTGTTTTATTGATATATATGTTTGCTATGTTTGAATGCGCAATCATTAAAAAATTTTTTTAAAACACGCATCTTCTAGTTTGTTTGCGGCTTCTGCAACTTCAAAAAATTTATTTAAGGCAGCATCAACATCTCTTTCTTTTAAACTCTTTGCCACTTGCAGCAAAGTATAAGTTTTTATTAAATTTTCAAGGTTTTCGTATTCGTTTAAGTTATTTTTTACAATAACATTCAGGTTTCTTAAGTTCTGGTAAAGATTACATATTTTCTCAACGCACTTCATAATTTTATCGGGATTGGTTTGCATATGTGCAAGTTTTTGGTAGCAGGAAATACTACCGAGATAAGAGTCTAGTTTAATTTCTATTGGACAATAGGTGTGCAATAATTGTCCGAATAAAGAAAGAGTTTAGGACCTCGCCGTCTTTTTGTTTTTGGTTTGCACTATTATAAATACTAATTAAAGTCTCTAAATTTTTTGAAGCTATTTTATGCTGTGCCATTTTACCTTTTATTCAAATTTTTAAGCATGTACGGACTTTTGAAAACATAACCTTGCGAAGCATAGTATTTTCTAACGCCAACTCCTGATGTTACATAAAGCATTTTATAGCCGTTTTCTTTTGCTATCTTTTCTGCTTCTTGAAGTAATCTTTTGCCAAGTCCCTTATGTTGGATAGCAACTTCTGTTAATTTTGCATTCATATCTAAAGGAGCTGCCTCACCATAAATATGTAATTCTCTTATAAATGCTTTATCGCAAAGTCTTAACCTAATAAAACCTAGCAAAATATCTTGCTCAGAGTCTTCAAAAGATATAAAAAATTCTTTTCCGCCAGAAGCATCATAGCTTCTTATAATCAAATCTTGCCTCTTCGGAAGTTTATTTTCATATTTGTATTTTTGTCCTATTTCTCTGCATCTTATGCATCTGCATTTTTTATTTTCATTTTCCATTTTTTTTCTAATGTATTCTCTTAAGTTTGGATGTGTGTAACCTGCAACAATTTTTGAAGTAGGGATATCACGCATAATCCTTTTGATTCTGCAGTATTCTGGAATATATTTTGATTTTGCTTCTGTTAAAACATCTAAAATGTATTCATCATTTATTGCTTTGTATTCTCCTTTCTTCCACATTTCATAAAGTTCTGTATTTGGTAGAACTGCAGTTGGATATATTTTTAGGCCGTCTGGTCTTAAGTCTGCATCTTCAAATAGAATTCTAAACATTTCTATATCTTTCTGTTTTGTTGTACCAGGTAAACCGAGCATAACATGCAAATCCACTTTTAAACCAAAATTTTTAAGACGTTTAATTGCTTCTTTTGCACATTTTAAATCATGCCCTCTTTTTATTTTTTTAAGAACATCGTCATAGACAGATTGTAAACCTAGCTCTACTCTTGTTGCACCTAATTTAAGCATATCCTTGACATCTTTTTTCGAACAATAATCAGGTCTAGTTTCAAATGTCAACCCGACAATTCTGGACTTTGCAACTTCATTCGCTTTTTGAGCATTTTCTAAATCCTTTGATTCGAAACCGTTACATGCGTCAAAAATTTTTTTTATAAAATTCTCTCTATATTTTTTTGGTAATGCAGTCCAAGTTCCTCCTTGTACAATAATTTCGCATTTTTCTATGCTATGGCCAATAGCTGCTAATTGTTTTAAACGTGCAGAAACTATTTTAAACGGATCCCATTCGCAAAGACTTCCTCTTAAAGTTGACGGTTCTGCTCCCGTATAGGATTTCGGAACATTTGACACAGTTGGACAATAAATGCATTTCCCAGGGCATCCAAAAGGAGCGGTCATAACAGAAATTACTGCTACGCCAGAAAGTGTTCTAGTTGGTTTTGTTTTTAATATTTTTCTTAACTCTTCTCTTTCTCCATCTTCTAAAGTTGCCAAAAGTTCGGAATTCAAAGGTATTCTTCCGAATTTTTCTGCGAATCTAAGCTTTAAAGTTTCTATTTTATTTCTATCTACTAAATTCGATTTTAAAATTTCTTTTGCAAATTTCTTTAATTCCTCTTTTTTTTGCATGTTTTTAACGTTTTATTTTGTTCGGTGTTTTTATAAGTTTTAAAATTTTTAAATTATATGCGTATGCGCATATTGTATAAATAAATATTAAAACCAAAATCTTTTAAAGATAAAAGTAAAAATAAAATCATGGCTACTTTAAAAAACTATAAAATTTTTTTAGTTTTAGCTCTTGCATTAATATTCGTGATAATGGGCTTAGTAATTATGAGTAAAACTCCTGGTAATATTAACATTTCTAAAAGTGAAGTTAAAAATAAAACAGGTTGTCTGTATTGGACTTGCCCAACAATTCCCAACGCTAAATATCCGCGAGATTGTATAGTATTATTGTGTGATAAAGAAAAGAGGTACGAAAGTTGTATAGATTTAAAGTTTAATGAGCAAACAAAAAAATATAGAGAAAATTTAGAACAATACTATGAAGAAAGTTTTGATAGATGTGTCGGAATAGAGGTATCGGGCGAACTAAGCGTTATTGATTCTAGATTTAGAATAGATGTAGATTATGCTGCTGTTATTACTTAATTAGGACTAGTTATTTTCAAATACCTATATTTTCATTATCAAAAAAATGGTGCAAAAAAATAAAAAGCAAAGTACTAGTAAAAGAATTTTAGCAATATTTGCATTTATACTAATAACATCCGGGTTAGTTTTAGCAGCAATAAAATTGCAACAGAGCGACCTTAAACCAAAAATTGCGGTAATTCCAATCAAAGGAGAAATAGGTTTTAGTGATTCTACAGATCCCATATACATAACAAAAACCTTGCAAAAAATAGATGAAGATGTTAGGTATAAAGCGATAATTTTAGACATAAATTCTCCTGGTGGGAGTGTTGTTGCCTCAAAGCAAATTGCTGAAGCTATTAAAAGAACAAAAAAACCGATCGTTGCGCTAATAAGAGAAGTTGGCGCAAGCGGTGCTCTTTGGGTTGCTGTTTCGGCAGATAAAGTAGTTGCAGACCCTGCATCAATAACAGGGAGCATTGGTGTTACTGCTTCATATTTATCTTTCGAAAAGTTAATGGAAAAATATGGCATAACTTACAACAGACTTGTAACAGGAGAATATAAAGATATTGGCTCCCCATATAAAGAACTTACACCAAAAGAAAAAGAAAAATTAATGGAAAAAATAGAATACATAAAAAATATATTTGTACAGGTTATTGCTGAAAATAGAAATTTGTCAAAAGAATTTGTTGAAAATATTTCAACTGGAGAAATTTGGCTGGGTGTTGAAGCGCAAAAATATGGCATAGTGGACTATTTAGGTGGCGAGGAAGAAGCCAAAATGGTTGCCGAAAAATTGGCGAATATTACTAACGCAAAATTACAAATAATCGAAAAGAAAATAACAATTGAAAATTTGTTTACTGGAAACGAAAATTCTTTTGCGTACTGGTTTGGAAAAGGTTTCGCTGCTGCATTTATAAACTTAAAAGTAAATTCTGTTTTACTCAACTAAATCAAAAACACAAATAAAGGATCCAAATTGCTAATGCCACAGCAAATGGAATAATTATGTTATCATCAATTTCTGGTATTATTTCTGCCAAAGTGCCAATCAATGCGGTAAAAGTAGCAATAATCAAAACGTTTGTAAAAGCAAAAGTTGGAAAAAAGATAAGAAAAACAATAGTCGAAATAAACGTACTAATAAAAAAGCCAACAGCGCCTTCTAAAGTTTTCTTACTTTTAAATAGCCTTACTTTTCCAAATTTTTTCCCTATTAAAGCGGCAACCGTATCTCCAAAACACAAAGCCAAAATTCCAAAAGTTGCAATAGTCGACCCGAAAAAAGATAGTGCTAAAAAAATAGATAAAATTGCTTTGAAGCTAGCTTGAAATGGCTGCTCTTCTTCTTTTCTGAGAAAATTTTTCAAAAAGTTTATTATTGTCTTCTCAAATTCTCTTGCTTTTTCTTTTGCTAAGTGCTCTGGCAAGCCAATTTCCGCATATATAGTTTGGTACGCTTTAACTCTCCACTTTCTTGTAAAATACCAGTTACCAATTAAAATCAAAATTAAAAGAATACCTATTATTTTAATTGCAAGTTTTTCTTCAAATAATACTAAAAACAAAAGAGCCAAAAGGCTAAAACTGTGTGCTGCTTTTCTTTTAAGCTCAAAAAAAAGTTGCTTTTCTTTTTCTTTCAATTTTGTTTTGAAATTTGAAAATTTTTTACCCATTAATTAAAAAAAGAAGAATAAATTTTAAAAGCTAATCACTGTTCTTTTCCATTTTTACTTTTCCAAAAATTTTCGAACATTTCTTGTACTGCAGAAGTAAATAGCGAACTTTGTGCCCACACTCCGGCATCGTATGCTGGATGAACTTTTGTATCGTCCGTTAACATAAATAAAATATGCTTGCCGTCTACTATTACGAATCTGCTATTGATTTCTTTTACAGGTTTAAGTTCTGCAATACCTTCTAATTTTTTTGCCGCCTCTTTGTTTTTCTCTGTTAATGGTGCAATAATTTTTATTTTTACACCCTTTGCTTTTGCTTTTTCGAGTAACGGTTTTAGTGCGCGCACTTTTCTGTTCAAACCTTCTTCTGTTGTAACTATGCTTATTTGATTTTGTGCTTCTTTCAAAAGAGAAATTAGATGGTCGTAAATGTTGTGCCTGCCTTTTAAAGTGCCGCAAAAATCAGTTGGTTGTAAAGGTTCTGTACCTTGTTTGTAAAGCAGTGACAGCTCTTTTAAAATGTCTGAATCCTTAAGTTCGTTTAGTCTTTTTATTTTTTCTTCAGTCGTTTCAGAAAGTCTTCTTACTACTCTATCACAAATTTCGTTTGGTGCAATTGCAAGGTAACGAATCGGTTTTTCTGGCTTTACCATTATAAACCCTTTTCTCTCTAAAGTTTCTAAAACATCGTAGGTTCTGCTTCTCGGTACGTCTGCTATGTCTGAAAGTTCACCAGCTGTCGAAACTCCTCTGCTCAAAAGTGCGGTCCATAATTTTGTTTCATACAAATTTAAACCAAACGCACGCCTTAATTTGTTTAGTAATTCATCGCTTACTATCATGTGGCCTCCTCCTTTTTGAGAAAATAAAAGTTACTACTTTATATATGTTACGCTAACTTTCTCTCTAAGAAGGACTAAAAAGATTTTTAAACTTAAAAGATGTAAAAGAAATAATGAAAAAATTTGATTCTGTGGACGTGTTTAAAAATTCATTTAAAATACTTTTTAAAAATTTAGAACTAATGATTTTAATGCTTTTTCCAGTATTAGTTTTTATTGGCTGCCTTATTTTCTTTATACTAAAAGCAGGCCGAACATCGCCAATAATTTTCTTAGCAGAAACTACTACAAATTTGGCTTCACTATTCCCAAGTATAAGTTCAAGCCTAATATTGAGCTTAATTTTAATAATATTTATGATTTTTATAATGTTATTTGTCGATGCTGCAATTATTCTAAAAACTCATAGCTTGATTCAAAGACAAAAAACTTCTTGGCAAGAAATTTTTTCTAATGCTGGGAAACGCATACCAAAATTTTTTATAAGCGCTTTACTTGTATCGATCTTTGTAGCAGCAGGTATTTTCGCTTTAATTATTCCTGGTATATACTTGTCAATAAAATTTGCTTTATTTAAACCTGCGGTTGTTTTAAACAAAAAAGGTTTTGGTGTAGCAGAAGCTTGGAAATTGAGTAAAGGAAATTGGTGGGGTATCTTTATCGTATATTTGCTTTTTACTATGACAAGCTTTCTTTTGGTATTTATTCCCTTTATAGGTGTTTTAATTCAAATTTTCTTAATTCGTCCGGCGCAAAATATTGCTCTAACTTTAATTTATCACCAGCTTAAAAAACCTAATGATTAAAAATTTTAAATTAAAATAATTGAAGCTTATCTTTTTGTACCAGATTCATATCTTGCATTTTTTGGAAGAAATCTCGAGTAATGAGAATGTAATTTGGTTTAACTCCTGTTTTATTAAATATGAGTTGTGCAATTTCTGCGATATCGCTTTCCTTAAGAATATCCGAAACAATAAATATTTTTTTATCTCTGTCTTGGTAAGCAGTATACGCACCTCCAAAGCGCTCTTTTAATGTTGATTTGAATAGTTCTAATGGATCTGAGGGCGTACCAAATATTAAATTATGCACTTCATGATATATGGGCGCTTCTTTATTTATACTATATAAAACAAATTTTTCAAATTCTTTTTTTTGAACTAATCCAAGAGATGCAAGCTTTTGAATTATTCGATAGGTTGTAGCTAATGGAACGCCAGTTTCCTTTGAAAGATCGCGTATATAAAAATTGCCAGGCTTTAATAAAAGTATGCGCAAAATATCTACCGTCTTTTTATCAAATAAACTTGCAAGTAGCGCAGTTTTTTCTTCCATTTTTATTTAAAAGAGGCCTCAGCAAGTTAAACTTGCCGAGGAGCTAGCCAGCTGCCCTAGCAGCTTTCATTATCAGGCGCTTCATAAATATAAATGTTTCGGTTTTAGAAATATATTTCTTTAAATGAAACATGTTTCTGGAACTATGTTCCATTTTATAAACTTATTTCCAAAAATATTGCAATAAATAATAAAATCGCTTTCCATAGGAAATATAGGGGTGGTGTTTCATAAATGAAAAAAAGATTTTAATTATCGAATATATTCCGTATTGTTTTGCTCTGGTTTCATAGTTAAGTCGGACATTTGTTTTTGTTCTTGAGCTTTTTGCTTTTGTTCTTCAATTTCTTTTATCATTCTATTAAGTGCTTTTTTGAGCCAAGGTCTTTGCTCAATAAAATTTTTATCAACAATACTGAAACCTTTATCATGACACCAAAATAAAGGCGTATTGTGAGCAACTAGCCAACTTCCAATTTCTTCGTATTTTAAATGCAAATTTGCTTGTTTTACAAGGTCTATTAAGTTCACAGATATGACAGGTGTTTGTTTTTGTTCTTTCTTTTTAAATAACATAAAATTTAAAATAAACTTTATATATATAAAACTTTTGAATCGAAAGATATTTAAATCATTATTGTAAAAAAAATAATATGGAGAGTGGGCACGAAATTGGAATAACTTTGGAAAACTTATTATCTATAATTTCCGAATTAGACCAAAAAGGACTCGATCTTGAAAAATTTGCCATATTTGGGAGTTTTGCTCTGCCTATTTATGCAAAAATTAGCGAGGTAAAACAAAGTGCGCTAGATAGACGCACCAATGATTTAGATCTAATTTTATTGCCTGAATCAAATATAGACCTTGATGATTATATGTTTTGTTCCCCTGGTGAAGAAGGGACATATAAAATAAGATTAGATAATTTTACAGACGTGTTTGCTGAAATTTTTACTACAGATACTTTAACAGATATAAGTTCTGAAAACTATAAGAGTTTTTATGATTTAATCAAAGAAGAAAATACAATGCCTTATAAGTTGAATTTTAACGATAAAGAATATGA
>JAWAPU010000016.1:0-11551 GCA_038894275.1 Candidatus Nanoarchaeia archaeon
AAGCGCAGAGGGGAAGTTTGATGAACTAATAATGCTACCAAAAGGAAAAGGCAAAAATGTAAAAATTTGTGCGCTAATTGGGCCAGAGCTTTTAGAACAAGCAAAAAAATTATGTGATAAAGTTATTTTACCCGACGATTTTGAAAAATTGAGTAAAACAGAACTTAAAAAAATTGCACGAACCTACGATTTTTTTATCGCACAAGCAAACGTCATGCCATTAATTGCAAAAGTTTTTGGAAGATATCTTTCCGCTAAAAATAAAATGCCAACCCCTAAATTAGGAAATATAGTTCCCCCAAAAACAAATTTAGAACCGTTAGTAAATAATTTAAGAAAGAGCATTAGGCTTACTATTAAGAAAAGTCCAGTTTTACAAGCAGCAATAGGTACCGAAAAAATGTCGGATGAAGATTTAACAACGAATATTTTAGCAGTTTTAAAGAATGCAGAAACTAAACTTCCAGACGGCAAACGCAACATTAAAGAAATTTTCCTTAAACAAACAATGAGTCCACCAATAAAAATTTCAAATGGTTAAAAAACAATTAACTTTAGAAGAGAAAAAAGAAAAAGTAGCAAAATTAGCAAAAGAAATAGCTAGCAATATTTCTATAGGCGTTTTAAACTTAAACAATTTGCCCGCAAATCAATTAAAAAACACAAGAACGAGACTAAAAGATAAAATTAAATTTTATTTTGCTAAAAAGACTCTTCTTGTTCGAGCATTAAAAGAATCTAAACGAAAAAACATAGAAGAATTAATACCCTATGTAGAAAAAAATAATTGTGCTATTTTAGTTTCTAATTTAGACGCCTTTACTTTTTTTAGCGAATTAAAAGCTTGTGAACAATTTGTACCTGTTAAACCAAATCAGGTTGCGCCTTTTGATTTAGTAGTTCCGGCGGGCCCAACGCCTTTTGCACCAGGCCCAATCACTTCCGAATTTGCTCAATTGGGAATTAAAACGAAAGTAGAAGGAGGAAAAATAACAATAAGAGAGCCAGCAACCGTCGCTAAAAAAGGTACTTTAGTTTCAGCCCTAGCAGCAAGTATGTTAACTAGGTTAGGCATCAAGCCTATTGCTGTGGTCGCACTTCCGACTGTTATTTTAGAAAATGACAAGATTTACCCTGCATCTATTTTGAACGTTGATATTGAAAAATATGCGGAAGATTTAAAAAGTGCAATTTTAAACGGTATAAAGTTAGCAAGTAAAATAAGCTTGCTTTCGCCAGAAAGTGGACAATTTATGCTCAGACTTGCAATACGGCGTTGTATTGCATTACAAAACAAAATAAAAGGAAGTTGAAATGGAAACCATCTACGCAGCGCTTTTATTACATAAAGCTGGTAAACAAATAGATGTGCCTTCAATGAAAGCTGTATTAGATGCGGCAGGCTTAAACATAGACGAAGCACTAATAAAGGCCACAGTTACCGCGCTCAAAAATGTTGATATTGAAAAAACAATTAGTGAAGCGCTGGCAGCGCCTGCTGTCGTTACAGCTCAACCAGCCGCTGCTGCTGCAGAAGCACCAAAGAAGAAAGAAGAGGAAGAAAAGAAATCTGAAGAAGAAGCTGCAGCAGGCTTGAGCGCACTATTTGGTTAATCAGCTGAAATGGTTCAAACAGAAGAGGAAAAAATAGATAGCTTGAGAAAGCAAATAACTAATTTAAGCAACGAATTAAAAGTATTTAATTCTCAACAAGAATCATTACATAAAGAAAAAAAAGAAGTCGAAAAACTTATTTCTAACATTATTAACGAGACAAAGCAATTAAAATTACAAAAAAAAGAACTTGATGCAGAAATTAAAACAAAAAAAGGGCAAAGAGCAATTTTAAATAAAGAATTGGTAACTTCAAAAAGAATTTCTGGAAAAAAAGACCAACCAAGTCCTAACTTCATTATGCGGCAAATAGAAGCTATGCAATATGCCATAGAAACTGAGGGCTTGCCTTTTGAAAAAGAAAAAGAATATATGGACAGAATAAAACAATTGAAGGCAAAATTAGCAGAAGTTGAAGCTTATAATGAAAAAGTTTTAAATCTAAGCGAAAAAAAGCAAAAAGCAGATGCAATCCATAAAGAAATTCAAGAATTAGCTAAAAAAAGTACCGAGCTTTTTTCAAAAATAAATTCTAACGTTGAAAAAATTACTAATTTAAAAATAAAGAAAAAAGAATTACAAAATAAAATAAAAGAAATCAAATCAAAAATAAACCAAATAAATTCAAATTTAAGCGATACTTTAAGTGCTTGGTTAAGCATAACTAAGACAAAATCTCCAAAAGAATCTACGGGCCCAGAAATAGCATTCGACTCAATTAAAAATATAAAACGCTTAACTAAAGAAGATTTGCTAAGACTTCAACGCTCGGTGCTGAAACATGACAATTGAAAAAGAAGAACTAGCAAAAATATTTTCAAAAGATTGGAAGCAAAATTATGCGTTGAACATACTTAAAGAACGAGGATATGTTAGAAAAAAATGCAAAAAATGTGGCAAAACATTTTGGACTTGTGATTCAAAAAGGGAAGTTTGTGGAGATAGCACTTGTGTCCCTTATTCTTTTATAGGAAATCCTTTAGGCTGGAAACACGATTATGTTGACACCTGGAGAGAATTTGCAAGATTTTTTCAAAAACATGGCAGAACGATTATTCCTAGATATCCAACTTTAGCGAGATGGCGCGATGATACTTGGTTTGTGCAAGCATCTATTTATGATTTTCAGCCTCATGTTACATCGGGAGAATCTTTGCCACCAGCCAATCCTCTTGTAGTTGCGCAACCTTGTTTTAGATTTAACGACATAGAAAATATAGGTGTAACCAACAGGCATTTTAGTTCTTTTGTTATGCTTGGCCAGCATAAATTTATTTCAGATTATAGAGCGGATTGGAAAGAAGAAGATGTAAAACTAGTTTTAGATTGTTTAAATCATTTTAAAATTTCTGAAAAAGAAATCACATTAACCGAATCTCCTTGGATGGGAGGAGGAAATGCGGGGCCGGCATTCGAAGTTTTTGTTGGTGGTTTAGAATTGTTAACAGCCGTATTTATGCAATATGCAGTCGATAATAGTTTAAGAGAATTGCCATTAAAAATAATTGATTTTGGTTGGGGTTTAGAACGTTTGGCATGGATTTTAAATGGTGTGCCTACTGCCTACGAAGTTGCATTTGATCCTGTAGATAAAAAATTTGCTAAAAAACTAGATTTTAAAATTGATAAAGATTTCATGTACGAATTTGCCAAAATTGCAGCAAACTTGAATATCGAGGAAAATGAAAATCAAGAAGAAAAATTTAGTAAAATTGCAAAACTTTTGAAAATTTCTATACCTGAATTAAAACAAAAATTAAAACCTATTGCTGCATTTTATTCTATTTTAGACCATAGTAGGACATTATTATTTGCTTTAGCAGATGGTGGCTTACCTTCTAATAGTGGTGGAGGGTATAATCTCAGAGTTTTGTTGAGAAGAGCTTTGAGATTAGCAGAAAGTTTAAATTGGAACGTTGATTTGGCTTGGCTAGCAAGAGAATTTGCGCAAGCATATTACGGCAAAGTTCTTCCTCGGCAATATATGGGAACGCATAAAGAAGAATTAATGGAACCCGGACTAATGCCAATGTATCCAGAATTGCGTGAAGCTTTACCAGATGTTGAAAAAATTTTAGATTTCGAAATTAAAAAATTCAAAGAAAGTAGAGCGAGAGCATTGCAATTTGTAGGCAAATTATTTGAAAAGAAAAAAGAAATAACCTCAGATGAATTTGTAAAATTATATGAGAGTCAAGGAATACTTCCTGAAGATGTTGCTTCTGTTGGAGAAAAATTAGGAAAGGAAATAAAAATTCCTTCTGCTTTCTACTCACAAATAAGCATTAAACATGCAATTGTACCAGAGAAAAAGCTTCCAAAAGAATTTTTAAAAATAAAGGCACCACCCACGCAACTTCTTTATTATGAAAATGAAAAACTTGATACTTTTGACGCAAAAGTTTTGCAAATTGTTAATGGCAGATATGTTGTTTTGGATAAAACTGCATTTTATCCTAATTCAGGTGGGCAGCTTTGCGATACTGGGACTTTAAACGATTCTTGTAATGTTGTTTCTGTTGAAAAATTTGGAAATATAATTGTGCACGAAGTAGAAAATATAAATTTTAAAGAAGGAGAAATCATACAGGGAAAAATAAATTTTGATAGACGATTACAATTAAT
The DNA here is from genome assembly GCA_038894275.1 of Candidatus Nanoarchaeia archaeon. Taxonomy (GTDB): domain Archaea; phylum Nanobdellota; class Nanobdellia; order UBA10117; family UBA10117; genus JAWAPU01. The sequence goes on from JAWAPU010000016.1 coordinate 4,240, forward strand.
GAGGCATCATTCTGCAGTACATGTTGTAAATGGAATTTGTAGAAGAGAACTTGGAAGACACATTTGGCAAGCAGGAGCAGAAAAAACTCCGGAAAAAGCTCGTCTAGATATAACACATTATCAAAATCTAACAGAAGACGAAGTTAAAAGGATTGAGCAATTAGCAAATGATGTTGTTTTAGCAGCAATTCCTATTAATAAATATATTTTACCTCGTGTCGAAGCAGAACAAAAATATGGTATGCGACTGTATCAAGGCGGCGCAGTACCTGGTGCAGAATTAAGAATTGTTGAAACCCCTGGTTTAGATGTAGAAGCTTGTGGTGGTACTCATTGCTCTAACACGTTAGAAATAGGACCAATTAAAATATTAAGTCATAAAAAACTTCAAGATGGCGTTATTAGGTTAGAACTTGTTGCAGGAAAAAGAGCTATAGAAGAGTTTCAAAAGAGCGAATCTCTACTTAGCAAAGCATGCGAAGTATTTAGTGTCCAACCAGAGCATTTGCCAAAAACTTGTGAGAGATTCTTTAAAGAATGGAAAGAACAGAAAAAAAAGCTACGTTCGATTCAAAGTAATAGTCAATAACTGACACTTTAAGCAAATAAGTTTTACTTAGCTATTCATGCAGCTTTACTGCTTGTTGCGCTTGTTCCAGTTTTGCCTGCTTCTGCAGCTGCCGCAGCTTTTTCAGCAGCCTCAATTTTAGCCAATTCTTCTGCAATTTTTGCCTGTTCTTCTTTCAAAGAGTTTTCTTCTTCTAGGGTTAAGGTTGTTCTTTCACTTTTAATCAAATCGTCATATTTCCCTTCTTTAACTTCTTTAGTAACATCTTTAGGATTCTTGCTGTCCACTATTATGCCTAAAGACTTACAGGTACCTAAAACCTCTAAAACTTTTTTCTTTAAATTTTTACCCGATTCAGTTTTAATTTTAGCAATTTTAATTATTTGAGGCATTCTTAATGCACCAACTGTTTTAATATTGCTTGCACTTGAACCTTTTGTGAGCTTTGCTTCTTTTATTAAAAGAGCCGCTACAGAAGGCAATCCAATTTCTAGTTCAAATGTTTTTTTAGCAGAATCTATTGTTATTTTTACTGGTACGTCTATGCCTTGCATTTCTGACGTTTTTTGATTTATTTGAGAAACGACTTGTTTAATATCAATTCCTTTTCCGGCTAATGCAGGTCCTATGGGCGGCCCCGCATTAGCCTGCCCGCCTTTGACTATTAGCGATATTGTTTCAAGCATTCGATCCTCCCTTTTCTTTATTTTCTGTTTCAGATTCAGCTTTAACTTGAACTTTTACAGCATCTATTGTTAAAGTTATTGGAATTGGTACTGCAGCTTCTAACAATTCTACAATAATTTGTGCTTTTTGCAAATCTACTCTTGTAACTTTCGCTTTTTCACCTTTAAAAGGCCCATCTATTATAGTTACTATGTCCCCTTTTTGGATATTTATTTCTTCAGGTTTAAATTCAATTAGGTGTTGTATTTCCGGCATTGTTAATGGAGTTCTAAGAATTCCACTAACATAAGGAATACCAGTTGCAGCACTCTTGACGATGTCTGGACTTATGGCTTCCACTAAGATATAGCCAGCCATTCCATAAGGGTGTAAAAGAGCATAAATCCCTTTTACTTTTTTCGCGTTACTTTTTAAAAAATCCAACACTTGATCTTCTCTTCCCACCGTTGTGCGAACCACATAAATTGCCATTTTATTTAAATCCTATTATTTGAATAATGACTGCAATTATAAATCCTATTAAGCCAATTGCAAGCATGCCTAGGCCAGACGCTTTTACTATTGTTTTAAATTCTTCTGAATCAGGTTTTTTAGCGACTTTTAATACTTTTAAATATTCCTGAAATTTAGCTTTTAAAACCCCGCCAGATATTTTTGGTATGGTGATTTTTTTAAATTGAAGTTTGGGTAAGTTTATTTTAGGTGAGATTATTTTATTTTCGTGTTCTTTGGGTTTATTTTCTTGGGCACTTTGACCACTACTTTGATCGCTAATTATGTTTTGGCCGATTTGGTTATTTTGGACCTGATTGTTCTGAACCGATGTTTCTTGAGGATTAGATTCCATTATTTAAGGCTCAAAAATCAATATTTAAAAGTTTTTCTTATCCCAAATTCCAGGAATTTTAGCTTTGCAAAAATTACATTTGCCTTTTATTAGCGCTTTATTTTCTACAAGATAGCCAGAACGATTAATCAATAACGAATTGCAATTTGGACAATAAGTACTTTCTTTTTCTGGTGCAAAAACATTGCCTAAATAAACATAATTTAAGCCTTCTTTCTTAGCTGTCTTCCAACAATTAAAAAGCGTATTTATGGGTGTTTTTGGTTTATCTAGCATTTTGTATGCTGGATGAAAAGCAGTTATGTGCCATGGAATGTCTAAGGATATTGATTTAATAAACTCAGCAGCTTTTTTAATCTCTTTAGCAGAGTCGTTCAAATTTGGAATTATCAAAGTAGTTAATTCAATCCATATGTCTCTATTATAAAATTCTTTTATGTTCCGCAAAACCGGTTTTAATTTCGCGCCGCAATATTTTTCATAAAAATTGTTAGACATCGATTTAAGATCTATATTAATCCCATCTAAAACTCCATCTAAATATTCGATACTTTCAATACTTTGGTACCCATTTGAAACAAAAACAGTTTTCAAACCCTTCTTTTTAGCCAGTTTAAACACCTCATATGCAAATTCAAAAAAAACAGTCGGTTCATTATAAGTAGCCGCTAAAGATTGAACATTTTCTTTAATCGCTAAATTTATTATATCTTTTGGGTTTATCGCTTCGGACATTTCTTTAATTATTTTTTCTGTTTCTTTGCTCGAAGAAAGATTTTTTGAGGCTTGGCTTATTTCCCAATTTTGACAAAAATCACATCGCATATTGCATCCAACAGTTCCAAAAGATAAAATTCGTGAGCCAGGCAAAAAATGAAATAACGGCTTTTTTTCTATAGGATCTAAAGCAATTGCAGCAACTTGATTATTGACTAGTACTTTTCCTTTTCCATTAAAGTTTGCTCTCACGCCACAAATACCTGTTTTATTTAAAGGTATTACGCAATTATTTTCACATGCTTTGCAACGTATTAATTTTTTATCCAATTTTACAAAAAGTTCTGCTTTTTTATCAGCCATAACAATTAAATAAATTTGCATAATTAAAATTTTATGCAAACAGGCTTTGCAGATTTACCGTTACATTATGGAACTTGTCCAAAGTGGCTATTTGAAAAAATGGTCCGTTTAGGTCAAGCGATATCCGAACTTATTGTTGAAGAATTTAGCGAAAACGAATTTTTAAGAAGGCTTTCCGACCCTTTTTTCTTTCAGGCTTTTGGTTGCGTTTTAGGTTTTGATTGGCACTCTAGTGGACTAACAACAACTGTTTGTGGGGCTTTAAAAGAAGCTCTTAATAATTTAAACTTAGGTGTTTATATTGCAGGGGGGAAAGGAAGTACGTCTAAAAAAACACCAGAGGATATTTTAAAATTTGGAGAGAAATTAAATTTATCGCCCGAAAAAATAAATGAACTTATTAAAGCATCAAGACTTTCTGCTAAGGTTGATAGCGCTTTAGTTCAGGATAATTATAATTTATACCATCATGTTTTTATTTTTACAAAAGATAATTGGGCAGTAATTCAGCAAGGAATGAATTCATATAATAGATATGCTCGCAGGTACCACTGGCTTTCGGAAAATGTTAAACAGTTTACAGAAACTCCCCATTTAGCAATTTGCGCACAAAACATAGAAAAAAAAGTTTTGAACTTAACAGCTAAAGAATCAAGAGAAACAAAATCTTGTTCTTTAGATTTGGTCAACGATCAGGAAGCGCCAAAACAAATAAACAAGATTTTAACTATGCCTAAATATCATCATTTAAAAAACGAATTTAATATAAACTGCGAAACTTTGCAAAGAGCAGCAGAAATCCAACCCGCAAATTATGAAGAACTTTTAATGATTCGTGGTTTCGGCCCCAAACATGTGCGCGCATTAGCTTTAATCTCTAATTTAATTTATGGAAGTGAAGTAAGTTGGAAAGATCCGGCAAATTATTCTTTTGCTCACGGAGGCAAAGATGGCACGCCTTTTCCCGTAGATGAAAAATTATACGAAAATAGTATCGTAACCTTGCAAGAAGCTATTAATAATGCAAAAATAAATTCAAAAGAGAAACTTTTAGCATTAAAGCGGTTAGGCGAAAACTATAATTTATAGTTAAGCGCTTTTTCTAGAAATTCTATAGTCAAATTTGAGTCAAATCTTTTGTTAAATTCCTTTACAAAATTTTTTTTGTCTTTAATTTCAAAATCTTGCAAAATGTTTTTCATATCTTCATAAAAATTCCACGGCCAAATTATCCATGTCCATTTTTCTGACAAAATTTCTTTAGCGTAAAAATCCGGCTTTATGCAAGAATGACTTATATGACACAAAGTAGCAGTTTTTAATTCTAAAGGTTTCATATTTTGTTTGACAAAGTTTATTGCTACTTTTAAACTTTCGCCAGTATCTGTTATGTCGTCTATTATTAGAACTTTTTTTTCATTTAAATTATGACTTGACGAGTATGAAATATTTGCGCTTTTATCTTTATTTGCGGTAATTCCCCAATGATTCACTTTTAAAGTTAAGACATCTTTGATTAGCAACAAATCGCAAAGTAATCTTGCTGGAACAAGACCTCCACGTGCTAATGCAATGATTATGTCTGGTTTGTAGTCAATTTTTGACGCAAGAATTTTGCAAAGTCGTTCAACCTCCTCCCATTGCATAAAGTAATATCGCATATTAAACTCCCCATGTTGGTTTTATTTTTCTTTTAATTTCACAAATTTCTTTTAGACAATTTACTTCGGCTTCTGTTAGAATTTCTTTTTTCATTTTTAATTTTCTAAAACTATTTTCATCAACATTTATATATAATACATCGTTTTCCTTTATTTGCCTTCCGATTGTTACCCCTTCGACAGAAATCGCAGCTTTTTGTCCTGCGCATAATTCGTTCACTTTTTGTCCTTCTAATTCTATACTTTTGATTTCTCCGAGTTCTCTACCATCCTCTAAAAGAAGAGCTGCTCGCGGTTTAATTTTACCACAAAGAACTTCTACTCCAAAAATAGCAGGTTTTGTCTGTCTAAAAATAAAACCCGACAAAATTTTAAATTTTGCTGGCCACGTGATATTTTCAAATTCTTTTTTTTCTAATTCTTCTTTCTTTTTACAAATCATTTCGTTTAATTTATCTATCAGATGATAGATTACATTTTCGATTATTACACACACATTAGAACTTTCAGCTAGAGATTTTGCATCAGCATCTATTCCAACATTAAAACCTAAAACAAAAGCGGTTAATGGCGATTTTTCTAAATTGGCTTTTGCTTCCATGACATCATTTTTATCTATAGGCCCAATAGCCAATTTTTGAACAGGGATATTTTTGTCCTTTAGCATAGAGGATAAAGCTTCTAAGCTTCCTAAGGTATCTGCTTTAAGTATTACGCCTGGCTTTTGAGTATTAAGCGTAACCGCTTCTATCTCTTCCAATATTTTTCTTTCAAATTCTTTTTTCATTTCTTCATTAGAATAGCTATAAATTGGAGCGCCTGCTAAAGCCATATCTAAATTTTGCGCGACTATTTTAACACCTGTCGCAGCATAAATTTCCTTAACTATTTGAAATTTCCTTCCACTCAAACGCATTTCTACTAAAGGCAAGGGCTGAAAAAGTGCTTTAACTTTACTAAAAATTACTTTATTATATCCTCCGAAAAGAATGGCATCTCCTGTTTTTAAATATCCATCGTAGATTATTGCATCTGCAGTTACTCCCAATCCTTTTTCTTCTTTTATCTCTAAGATAACTCCTTTAGCAGGGCCACTTACTTCAATTTTTAGACTTGTTTCTAAAAATTTTTGCGCTAAACCTGCTAATAAAGCTAAAAGTTCGGCAACTCCCTCTCCTGTTTTTGCAGATACTGGAATGATTGCAACTTGTTTCGTATAATCAGATATTTTATAATAAAGTTCGGAATCAAAACCCAATTCTGCTAATTGCCCAATTAAGTCATACAGTTTTTTTTGAAAATAGTCTTTAGCCGATGCTGTTTGTTGTTGAAAATTTTTACTAAAACATAAATCAAAAGTCTTCCAACTCGTAATTAAATCAATTTTATTTGCGGCAATAACAAAAGGAGTTTTAAAGCGCTTTAACAATTCTATCGCTTCTTTTGTTTGTGGTTGCACTCCTTGTGTTATGTCTATAACTACAATTGCTAAATCTGCAACAGAACCGCCTCTTTTTCTTAAATTTGTAAAAACTTCGTGACCTGGCGTATCAATAAATAACAATCCAGGAAGTGTGAATTTGATTTTAAATTGCTCTAGAAGCGGTCCACATAATTTTTTAATTACTTCTAAAGGTACAGCAGAGGCACCGATGGCTTGAGTTATTGCACCAGCTTCTTTAGCAGCAATAGTCGTTCCCCTAATCCGATCTAATAATGATGTTTTACCATGATCGACATGACCTAAAGTGGCTATTATTGGTTGGCGTATCATATTATCATTTTACCATAATGCTTTAAAAAGGCAACGAATTTTATTCTGTATGGCTGCAACATTAAAAATTACCAAAAAAAATTTTTCAGAATGGTGGGATAACATTATATTTTATGCAGATTTAATCGATAGCAGGTATCCATTAAAAGGGACTTATGTTTGGAAACCTTATGGATATGCAGCCTTAAAATTAATGATAAAAATAATGGAAAATCTTTTAGACGCAAAAAATCACAAAGAATGCTATTTTCCAATTTTTATTCCATCAGAATTATTTGCTAAAGAATCCGAATTTTTGAAAGGGTTTGGTGGAGAAACTCTAAGAGTAACAAAAGTAGGCCACCACGAATTGGAACAAGAGCTAATCGTTAGGCCCACATCAGAAACAATAATTTATCCCATGCTTTCTCTTTGGATAAGATCTTGGCGCGATTTACCTATTAAATTGTATCAAACAGTGCCCATTTTTAGATGGGAAACAAAAATGACAAAAGCCATGTTTAGAGTTAGAGAAGTTATTAAGTTTAAAGAAGCACATACTGCGCATGCAAGCTCTGAAGAAGCCGAAAACCAAATAAAAGAAGCAATAGAAATTTACAGCTTATTTTTTGATGCTTTGAAACTCCCTTATTTGATTCTTAAAACTCCTGCCTGGGAAACTTTTGCTGGAGCTTTGTATAATTACGATTTTATCA
>JAWAPU010000017.1:0-11416 GCA_038894275.1 Candidatus Nanoarchaeia archaeon
GTATAACAGGTAATGGAATCGATTTTAAAGCATCAATCTCTTCTTCTATTTTAACAATATCACCTACTTTTAATTCTTTCATATCGATGGGCATTTCTTTTTTGTCTTTAAGTTTAAAAAACTTAGTTTTTTGCAAATCATCTTCGCTAAAGAAAAAAGTATGTTGAAGATTTGGATCATTGAAATAAGCTATTTTTATTTTTACTAAATAATTATAGTAATCATAAAAAGCCTTGCCCCCCTTGTTGTCTAAAAACACAATTCTGCCTTCATGAACATTTTTAATAGTCGAAGATTTCAAAATTTGTTTTTTGTAGCCCCAAAGAGTATGAAGAACTTTGGCATCAATTGCTAGGTTGGGATTAAATACCCTATAATTAAAATCTATTTGTTTAGGATCAGACCAATTTAATTTTTGTTCATAATTTCCTCCCCATACTGCAACTTTTTCCTGAACAGTTTTTTTTGCTGAAGTATTTATATTTATATCAGTAAGTAATAAAAAATAAATAATTTCTCCTAAAGTTATAAATAATAATAAGGAAAAAATCACAAATAAGATTTTATTTTTCATGTTTATTCAATTGGGTTACTATCTATCAATACAATTAAAAAATAATAATTTATAGAGTCTTCAACCTAAAGCACAAGCATAAATCAAAGATTCCTTAACTCCATCAATATCAAGCATCTTTTCAATATAAACATCATTAATCCCAGCAATAGCACAACAATTTAAACCTAAAGCTTCAGAAACTAAATAAAAATTTTGTCCTATATGACCTGCCTCAATAAGTATTAGTCTATAAGCTCTCTCACCATATTTAATAGCAGATCTATTAAAAATAGCGGTAACAAGAAATATTATAGCAGCATTTTTAACCCAAGTTTGGTTGTAAGGTGTAAAGATGTTTTCAAAATTTAATTCTTTAATTTCTATTAATTTCTCCAAAACATGGTTAGGAGGATAGTAATGATAAAGACCCTTTTTAAGTTCTGTTTCTAGTGAAATTAAGTAAAGTTCTAAAGGATATCTTCCTCCTCCTGACGGATAAAATCTACTTCCATCTTCCTTTATACCGGCGGTAAAATACAATAAAGCACTTAATTCGTTAATTGACAACTTTCTAAAAGAAAATTTTCTCCTTGATCGTCTATGAATTAATGTCTTAGTAAAAGATATTTTGTTAAAATTGATACAAATGATATTGTTTCAATTAAAATACCGTGTTATAGAAAAGACATTATGCATTACATAGATGTAATCGAAGATATTGCAATTGCATATGAATTAGATAATTTTGAATCTGTTTCGCCTGAAATTCCGACTGCTGGAAAATTTGATGAGATGGAAAAATTTGCTAAAAAAATAAAAGAAATATGCATTGGTTTAGGATGCCAAGAAATTTTAACTTTTACACTTACAAATAAAGAAAATTTATTTATTAAGATGGGTTGTCCCTATGAAAAAATTGTAGAAATTGCAAATCCAGTTTCGCTAACATATTCTGTTTTAAGAAATAAATTGGCGCCTTCTCTATTAGAGTTTCTTTCTGCGAATACTAAAAAACCATTTCCTCAAAAAATATTTGAAATTGGAGATGTTGTAATATTTGACAGTAAACAAGAAAATGGCACGATTACAGAAAAGAGATTATGCCTGGCAATTTCGCATTCACAAACAAATTTTACAGAAATAAAGCAACATTTAGACGCCCTTTTTACTTATCTTGGAATTACTTATGAATTAGAAGAAGTAGAACATAATAGTTTTATTTCTGGCCGGTGCGCTGAAATAATTTTAAACAAACAAAAGGCAGGAATAATTGGCGAAATTCACCCCATGGTACTTGAAAATTGGGGATTGGAACAGCCCATAGCTTTATTTGAATTGCGATTGCCTGTGGTAAAAAATGCATGAACACGTAGAACATTTAAAAGAGAATAGAAAAATTCTGAAATTTACATTAATAGTTGTTTTTGGCTATATGTTCGTTGAATTATTTGTGGGTTTTATTTCTGGAAGTTTGGCTCTCTTGGCCGATGCGGGGCATATGTTTGCGGATTCTGCAGCATTATTAATTGCTTTTTTAGCTTCATGGGTGGCTACAAGACGTGCCCCTCCTGAAAAAACATTTGGCTATTTAAAAGCAGAAACTCTTGCTGGTTTTGCTAATTGCAGCATATTGGCGATTTTAGCTTTCTCAATTTTAAGTCATGGTATTAAAAAACTTGCACATGCTGAAAATGTCGTTATTGCTTGGCCAGTAATTTTTACTGCGCTAATAGGGCTTATCGTAAATATATTCATAGTACAAAAACTTCACCACGGTAAAGAAATATATATGAAAGCGGCGTTTTATGAAGTTTTATTCGATACGGCTGGCTCTATAAGTGTTTTGGCGTCAGCTATATTAATTTATTTTACTAAAATTTATTGGTTTGACGCTGTTTGCGCTTTAATATTAGGAATTTTAATAATACCAAGACTTTTAGGTTTGTTTAAGGAATTAATAAATTCTATCTTAGAAACTGTGCCAGAACATATAGAATTTAAAAACCTTGTAAGAGATATGTTAAAAGTAAAAGGAGTTAAAGAAGTACACGATTTGCACATTTGGGAAGTTGCAAGCGGGTTTGTTACTTTAAGTGCGCATATCGTTGCAAAAGATAAGAAAACAATTCATACTATAGAAAATATGTTGCATAAAAAATATCATATTTGGCATGCAACTCTTCAATACGAAAATAAACCATTAAAAGAAAAACTTATTCATGGTCGATTTAAATAAACTAATGAATAGACACTGAATTTTTTTCGTCTTTAACATATTCTCTAAATAATTCCATTAAATTTTTAGTCATCAAACCTGGTTTTCCGTTTCCTATTATAAATTTTCCTACCTTGCCATTACCTAAAGGAGCGTTTAAAATAGTGGTTATAGGAATAATTTCTGCAGCCGTACCTGTGAAAAAGCATTCCTCTGCTTTTTTAACTAAATCGTTTGGGTGTATATCTGTTTCATAAAAAAGTATTTTGTTCTTTAAGCATATTTCTTTAATTATTTGTCGGGTAATGCCCTTTAAACAATAGCGCTCAGTAGGCGTATAAACCGCTCCCTTGCTGACCATAAAAAAATTATCTGCACTTCCTTCTGCGATATAGCCATCTTGATCGAGCATTATTGCTTCATCCGCATTCATAGAATTTGCTTCTAAAACCGCCAAAATATTATTTAAATAATTTAAACTTTTAACATTTGGCGGCAGACTTCTTACAGGCATTCTTGCAGTATTTGCAATTATGGCTGTTAAACCTTCTTCGTATAGTTTCTTAGGGTAAAGCGTTATTTCATCTGCAATTATTATTACAGTTGGTTTTGGACATTTTTTTGGATTTAAACCTAAATCACCTATGCCTCTAGTAACAATTGGTCGAATATAACCGTCATAAAGCTTGTTTCTCTTGCACAATTCAATTATCTTGGACTCGAAATCTTCTTTTTTATAGGGAATATCCAATTTAATCATTTCTGCAGAAGAATACAACCTATCTAAATGCTCTTTTAATTTAAATATTCTTCCTTCATACAACCTTATACCTTCAAAAACTCCGTCTCCATACAAAAGCCCGTGATCAAAAAAGGATAGCCCTGGCGCATCTTTTGAAACAAACCGTTCGCCATTTATATCTGAAACGAATACATATTTTTCAGAAATACCTGTAGCCATAAGTAATTGGATAATTTAAAATATAAAATCTTTTATTTATTGAAAAATATATTTTAAAATGTTTAGAGGAAAATATGCGTATTTATCAAAATTAACTGAAAATCAAAAAATAATTTCTTTAAATCTGGATAAAATTGGAACTAAATTAGAAGGGAGTAGCCCGCCAAGTGTTTTTATTGGCAGTTATAATTACCCAAAAGTATTTGTTGGACCTATGTTAAGTCCGCTTGAAAGCGATACTTCTATATTTGATTTGCCAGAAATATGGGTACTTTCAAACAAAACAACTCGCGAAATAATGTCTTTTAGATTAAATTTAATTCGTGGCAAAAGTTTGCTTAGCATATATGATTTGGAAAATAAAATGGTCCAAAAATTACAGGAAATGGCGTTGGCAAAACATTATGTTTATTCAGAAGCAGAATTTAAAACTAAACCAAAAGGAAGCGTATTAAGCGAAGAACATCTACCATTCGGTCCCTCTGCCCCTATTAAAAAATTTGAAATTGAAAATGTAAAGTGGCAAAAAGATTTGGAAAAAGTATATTACGATAAAGATTTAAAAGCAAAAGACGCCATAATTTCTTTATATTCTAAAAATTTATTTTTATCTCAAATTCAAAAAGCTTTTTCTGTTGGGGTGATGGGTTTAAAAGATAATAGAAAATTAGTGCCTACACGATGGTCTATTACAGCTACAGAAAATATTATTGGAGATTGGTTGTTGGAAGAAATTAAACAAAATCAAATAATTGAAAATTATCAAGTTTTTGAAATTAAAATACACAATAATTATTTTGCAATTTTGCTAATGCCTACTCCTTGGCAATATGAAAATTTCGAAGCTTTTATCCATATTTTAGGGCATGAGGTGATGTTTTTCAGTGACTGGGAATCTTTTAATGGGAGAAAAAAATACTCTGAACAAGGCGGATGCTATTATTCGGTAAGATTAGCAATTGCGGAGTATTTAAAAAGAATTAATCGGCAAGCAGGTGCGATTGTTTTTAGAGAAGCGTATCGGGGGTATATTCCTCTAGGCGTTTGGATGATACGTGAAGCGGTACGATGTGCACTTAAAAATACACCTAAAGAATTTTTTAACTTAAAAGATGCTTTAACATATATAAAAAACAATTTATTTTTGCCATTAGATTGTTTTATTTCTAAAAGTATTTTATTAAATAGGGCTACGAATCAATCGAATTTATTACATTGGATTAGCAATTAAATTCATACAAAAATTTTCTTGTAACGAGTTGCTAATTCCAGAATAATCTTTTTCTTGTGCAATTTTTTGCAAATTTTTTTGAAGTTTGTTTATGTTTTTCTTTAATTGGTCTTGCTTACATTGAAGTTTTTCTTGCTCTTCCTGTAATGTTTTTATTTGCTGTGTGATTGTGAGATTTTCTAAAAGGTTTTGCAATTGTTCGAGTTTGGTTTTAATTTGAGAATACGAAAAAGCCCATTTTTGCAAATAGCCTTCTTGCAAAATTGAATTTATTACCTTAAGAATATTCGTTCGTTTTTTATCTTGTGTAGGTATTTCGCCAGATTCTATCGCTAATCTTAAAGCTATTAACGCTGACTCGAATTTGAAATCGCTATCATGCAAAAGTGCGGATATTGGACTATTAACGTAATTATCTATTAATTTTTTATGCTCTGGTTTTAACCAAGCCAATTTTCTTAGCAAGGAGTCTAATTCTGAAAATAGGGTGTAAAGTTCCATTTCTGCATTTTTCATTTTTTGTTTTTCTTTATCGAACTCGCATTCAACTTCTTTCAATTTTTCAAAATCTTTGCTGCTTCTTAACTCCAATAGTTTATTAGTTATTTCAGCAATTTGTTTATTACAATCTTCCAATTTCTTTTGTTCGTCGTCTAGATTTTTTAATACTTTTTTTTCTTTTTCTTCTATGACACTAAGACTTTCGTATTTTTCTATAAGATTTTTTAAAACAAAAAATTTACTTACTTCTAGTTCTTTTTTAAAATTGCTTACAAATTGATCTAACTCTTGTATGGTTTCCTTTAATTCTAGCGCTGGTTCTGTAAAAAATTCTTTTGTGGCTAAAAAAGCTTTATTATTTTCGTTCATAAATTCAGATATTGCTTCTTCAAAATTTATAACAAAGTCTGCTAATTCTAAAGAATTTTTTGGAAATTTTATCAACTTTATAAAATTTCTAACCGCTGATAAAAAAGCTTTTTTATTGCCATCTGCAACTACTTTGTGCGCATCATAAAGTTTTGATAATCGCGGAGTTGCTTTATCTAATTTTTCACAAGAATTCAATATTTTTTCAATTATTTCTTTAAACTCCTCTTCTTTTTCGTGCAAACTTTGATTTAATTTTTCTAGAATTTCTTTTTTCTTATTTTCTAGCCAAGGTTTTAATTCTTGAAATAATATTTCTTTTTTTTGAGCATCTTCTTTTTTTTGTGTATCACTAGTGATTATTTTCTTCTTCACACCTAAAATCTTGAACAGCAAATCAACTATACTCATACTTGTCTCTAAGGCAAAAAATTTATTAAAGCTTTTTATGATAATTTTACGACATTTCTAATATTAGAAAAATTTAAAAATGTCGTTAAAAAAACCTTAATAAGTTTTCTAATTTAGATTGCTTCTGCCTGTGCTAATTCATGCACTGAATGCGATATTAAGCGAGGCTGTCTGAGTAATTAACGAATTTTTGAGTATTTTTGAGAATAAAACAAAAATATGGAAAGTTAGAATAATACAATTATACCTTAGCTGTTACGCCTCCGATAACCAGCTGAGGTGAAAATCACCATATTGTTTGTGAGGCATATCATAATAAAAGAATAATTACATTTTCTAAAAATTTTATGGCCTGCCTTTAAGAATAAATGGTCACTATAATTTTTTACAAATAATAAGAATATGTTCGCTTATTCCAATAGCCGCGGGATGGGTGCAGGTTTTATAATGCGTTTCTAACCACACTTTCCAACGCTTTTTATTTTTTGCAAGCTTATTTATTTCTTTTTGAAAGTGGGATCCAATACCCTCCAATCCAACTATCTCTAAAATTCTAACTTTCTTTTTTACAAATAATTCTTTTAATTCTTCAGGTAAAAAGAAATGGCAAGGAGTAAACCCGTAGCCACCTAAATAATCTCCAGTGTCACGAATCTTCTTAAAAACTGGCAATTCTATTTCATGTTGAAATAATTTAAGTTCGTTAACCAATACGCCTAATCTACTTATAACAGAGATAAAAATGGGTGCGTTTCTTTTTGCAACACGGATTAATTCTGAAATTGCCTTGTCTCTTTCTTTTTTATCTATCACATGGGATAAAGGACCGCCTAAACAAATGACCGCATCGAAAGTATTATTAGGAAATCTTGATAAATCTGTAATTGAACCTTCTACCACTTCCTTAACTCTGGCTTGTACTTTTGTTTTTTTAATTTGGCGTTTCGCAAACTCAAGATTTTCTGGAACAATATCAAGTAAAACAATATCATAACCTAATTTCGCAAGTTCTATTGTATATCTTCCTGGTCCACCACCTGCATCTAAAATTAATCCTTTTTTAGGAAGGTACTTTTTCAAAAAATGTAATGTTGTATCAGATTCTAATCTATGGTATGAATCTTTAACTAATCTATTCCATTCTTTGCGAACATATCTTTTGTAATATTCTTTAACTATTTCTTCTGTCATATCAATGAATAATTATTTTACTTGAATTTTATATTCTTTTCTAAATTTTTGCATTCCAAGCGCATAGTAAAACTTTTAAAGAAAATTAACACTGTTAATTTTATGCTACCTTGCGAATATAGTGTAAAATTTAAAATTCCGCTAATAAAGGCAAAATTGGCTAAAACATTAAAAGCTAAAAATTATTCGAATAAAGAAATAGCTAAAATTCTAAATGTTACTGAGGCAGCAGTTTCACAATATCTTAATGGAAAAAGAGCGGTATTAAAAGTGAAAAAGAATATTCAAATTCAAAAAAACAAGCAAATTTGCAATTATTGCAAATTTTGTAAATTTACCAATGGATAAAATTATTTATTTGGATTATGCAGCCACAACTCCTGTTAGAAAAGAAGTTCTAATAGCCATGCTACCCTATTTTGATAAAATTTATGGAAATCCAAGCAGCATACATCAAAAAGGAATTGAAGCTAAAAAAGCTATTGAAAATGCCAGAGAAAAAATCTCAAAACTTCTAAATTGTGCACCAAACGAAATAGTATTTACAAACGGCGGTACAGAATCTATAAATCTGGCTTTGAAAGGATTTGCTTTAGCCAATAAAAATAAAGGGAACCATATAATAACTCAAGAAACAGAACATTCTGCAGTATTAAATACTTGTAAATGGCTAGAAAAGAATGGCTTTAAAGTAACTTATATCAAACCAGATAAATTTGGTTTAATAAATCCAAAACAAATTAAAAATGCAATAACAAAAAAAACCATTTTAGTAAGCATAATGTATGCAAACAATGAAATAGGTACAATTCAACCAATAGGAGAAATTGGAAAAATTTGTAAGGAATTTAAAATTTGTTTTCATTCTGACGCTTGTCAAGCCGCAGGATTTTTGGATTTGGATGTCAAAAAATTAAATGTAGATATGCTTACGTTAAATGGAAGTAAAATATACGGGCCAAAAGGTATTGGTTTGCTTTATGTTAAAAATGGAATTAAATTAGAACCGTTAATTCACGGTGGTGAACAAGAGTTTGGTCTACGAGCAGGTACAGAAAATGTTCCGGAAATTATAGGTTTGGCTACTGCATTAGAACTGGCACAAAAAGAAAAGGAAAAAGAAAACAAAAGACTGCTTAAATTAAGAAATAAACTAATAAATGAAATTTTAAAAATACCGCATACAAAACTAAATGGTCATCCGACTAAAAGATTACCAAATAATATTTCTGTTTCTTTCTATGGAATAGAAGGCGAAGCACTTCTTTTAATGCTTGATAGAGAAGGTTTTTGCGTTTCTACAGGATCTGCTTGTAGTTCCAAAAAATTAGAAGAAAGTCACGTACTAAAAGCAATTGGTTTAGAAAGAGAATGGGCACATGGCACTATAAGAATAACCTTAGGAAAATATACAACGAACAAAAATATTAGTCGTTTCTTAAAAATTTTATCGAAATGTGTTGAAAAGTTAAGAGCTTTTTCTCCACTTCAAAAAAATGGTTGAAAATTGGGCGTATACAGATGTTTTAAAAGAACATTTTTTTAATCCTAAAAATTTCTTAAAGAGCCAAAAAGAAGTCCAAGAATTTTCAAAAAAAGCAAATGGATATGGAATTGCCGGAAATCCTGTCTGTGGCGATGTTATGGAAATTTGGCTTAAAATAGAAAATAATAGAATTAAAGAGTTCAAATGGCGAACATATGGTTGTGCGGCAGCAATTGCTGTAACTTCTATGTTATCCATTATGCTAACTGAAAATAGCGGAATGTCG
Organism: Candidatus Nanoarchaeia archaeon; assembly: GCA_038894275.1. GTDB lineage: Archaea > Nanobdellota > Nanobdellia > UBA10117 > UBA10117 > JAWAPU01. The sequence continues at coordinate 9,208 of JAWAPU010000017.1, forward strand.
ATTGATGATGCCAGATTACTTACTCCCCAAAAAATTATTTCAAAATTAGTTGCGCTACCCTCTGCAAAAGTTCATTGTGCCGTTTTAGGAAATCAAGCATTGCAAGTAGCACTAAATTATTATTTTAGAAAAAATTCACAATTCGATAAAATAGTGCCATTAGCTGGAAAAATTTTAGATGAGAAATTAAAAATAACTGAAAAAGAAATTGAAGATTTAATAAAATCCGGCGTTAAAGAAATTAAACAACTTGAAGAAAAAATTGGTGCAAAAATAGAAGATCAAAAAACGATCCAAAAAATAAAAAATATTTTAAAAAAGTATGGCAAATAAAAAAAATAAAATCTGCTGGAACAAAAAAATCGAGAATAAAATTAAAAAAACGATAAACGAGCTTAAAGACGTGCTCCGAGCAGATGGTGGAGATATCGAATTTCTGAAATTTAAAAATGGCAATGTTTACATTGCATTAAAAGGCCATTGCGTAGGATGTCCTTTTGCAGAGCTAACTGTGTACAATTTTATAGAAAAAGAATTAAAAAGAAAAATACCAACAGTGAAAAAACTAGTTTGTGTTAACTAATTAATTTTTTATAACTCTTAATTCAAAATAAATTTCTGCAGCAGGCAATAATAAATCAGTAATGTACATTTGCACGCGAATCGATTTACTTAATTTTGTTAAAAATTTAAATAATTTGCCCAATCGTCCTTTCCTTTGTAATTCAACTTTTTCGATTTTAAAATTTGTATCATTTAGCCTATATGCGTATTCATAATATAAAGTTAATTGCTTTGATTTATCAAAATAATCAAAAGAGAAAGGTGTAAAATAACGCACATGCGTCATATCGGTAAAAGCATCAGGGCGTTTATAATATGACACTCTAATTAAAAACAATCCATTGTTATTCTCCAAATTTCATGTATCACAGAAATTAAATTTTTTACATGCTCTAAAACATGATTTGCAATTACAATGTCAAATTCATTGTCTTTAAAAGGTAATGGTGTTTTTTCTAAGTCGTGCACTACATCTACGCCTGGTAATTTTATAACATCTAAACCAATTACTTTCGCATTCTTTTTTAGTTTGTATTTTCTTAAACCACAACCAATATCTAAAATTTTCATTTCACATTCAATAAATAATTAAAAACATTTAAAAAATTTATTTAATTTAACCGTGATATGAAGAAATTAAAAATATTCATTGATGGTTATTTTTGCGCTTATAAGGGAGGCATTTCAAGATATTATAAAATAATTTTGGCAGAATTAGCCAAAAAAAACATGCAAATTTTTACTACAGTGTCTAAACATTTAAAAAATGAGTTTGAAAAAAATTTTTCTAAATTTAAAAATATTAAACCGATTTACTTAGAACATAAATGTTATAATAAATATATTAGACGAATAAATGGTTTTTTATATAAAATTAAAAATTCTTTTTTACTAATGAAATTAAAAAGAAAAGAAAAAATAGATGTTTTTTTGTTTGTAGATAATTTTGTAAGAGCTCCGTTCCTAGTTCCTAAAAATAGTGTCGCAGTTTTACACGATATAAGACCTTTAGTTTTTAAACACGCGGATTCGTCAGATTCGTTGTGGTATAAACTTCTTCATATCTTTAATTATGTACATGCTCTTTTATTTGCCAAAAAAATAATTTGCACTAAAACTACTAAAAAACAATTAATTAAATTTTTTGGGAAAAGAATTGGAAGAAAAATTGCACCAGTATTCAAAAGTTTTTTCGATGACGCCTTGTTAAAATATAAAATTGGCGATCCAATTATTAAAAATAAATACATACTTTACGTTGGCGATAGAGCTAAACATAAAAACATTTCACATTTAATTAAAGCGTTTAATTTAATTAAAGATAAAATACCACATTATCTAGTAATTGCTGGGAAAAAAATTAAACCAAAAGATGAAGTGGACGAATTAATTAGCAAATTAAATCTAAAGAACAGAGTTATAGAAATTACTCCTAGTGATTTGGAATTGGCTAATTTATATAAATATGCGGACCTTTTTGTTTTTCCATCGCTGTTTGAAGGTTTCGGATTACCACCAATTGAAGCTGTAATTTTTGGCGTTCCGGTCATACTTTCAGATATTCCTTCGCAAAGACCGATTCGCTCTGGACAGCACGCTATGCAAACTTCCTCAAGTGCATTGATTCAGACCTGCCCGGCTTCCA
>JAWAPU010000018.1:0-5512 GCA_038894275.1 Candidatus Nanoarchaeia archaeon
CGTTAGAAAATTATTTGATGGTAACACTTGGAGCTTCTGCTGGTTTGTCAATAGGTACACTTATTTTATTACCGAGCATGCAAGATTCTATTAAATACGCTTTATTGGCGTGGGGAAGCGTATCCTCTTCGTTGGCTCTCGGGTATTTAATAACCCGCGATAATAAAAAAGAAAATTTGGAAGGCTTAGAGAAAAAATTAAAAGAATAAATGGAACCTGTCTATTTAGACTTTCGAATTGAATTTTTCAAAGCGAGTTATAAAGCTCTTATTGGCGGCCTTCTCGGGTATTTAGCAAATGTTGGTGGTAAAATTGTAGACAATTCTTTTTTAGAAATATTCGGAGCGGGTCTTTGTGCGTGCTCTTTGACTTATCTAGGTTTTAGCTTAGGAATAGCTTACTATAATTATATCGGTACTAAATCAAAATTAGAAAATTTAGAAAAAAAATTAGAAAAGAAAACTTTATAAATAGCAATATTGAGAAAAATGTATGGTCGAGGATAAATCTGGTGGAGATGAATCTTGGGGAGATTGCTTAAAAAAATATGCACCAGAATTAAAAAATTATTTAGAAGAGTCAGAAGCGAGTACAAATTCTAATGAGATTTTGATTGACAAAGTAGTGAGCATAAACAACACAATGTACTTTAGAGTATTTGTTTCAAAAGAAAGCAATGAGCCTAGTGAAAATTACTTTGAAAGGATAGAACTTTTAAGAAAAAATATAGGACCAATTGAATTAAAAAATAAAATGGGCGACAGTTACTCGATTAATAATTTATTAAATAATAGCAATCTTGAAAAACCAACTGATGGATGCGTAGCAATTTATGAAATTTCAAATATGGCTTTTAATGAAAAATATGTAAAAGAGGCCATTATACAAGCTTTTAATAATGCACAAAGTAAAGTATGCACATCGCAAAAATCAAATCTTATTGAAAAGCTTAAACAAACAATTTTAGATCATTTTGATTAAGGAAAAACTCCTTCATAAACATCAACTGCGTGAATTGTTAAAGCAAGCATTATTAATAAAATTGTTAAAAAAATACATGCAAACAATAGATTTTCTTTTATATTTTTAAATTCCATTATATATGGAATTAAATAAAACTTTTTATTTTTTTCTATTATAGATATTTTTGGTGAGATTATGTATCAAAATGCAAAAGAGCTGACAAATAAATTAAGCCAAATAGCCATAGGCACGAAAATAACATTTACTTTAATACCTGCTGGAGATGGAACCCAGTATTTTCTTAGAGGTAACGTTGAAAATAACCCAACAGAATTATACAAAAAAATAAAAGAGGCAGGCATAGAAAATCTGATAAAAAGTGAAGATGAAGTTAGAGACTGTTGCTTTTATTTAGGAAAATTTTCAAATACAGATACAAAAAGTCCTATAGATGTTGCACAAAAAATCGTAAACATAGCAAAGAAATAAGTTAAAGAAGTTTAGTTTTCTTTTTCTCTTTTCCTTTCTGCATCTCATAAATTTTTTTTACCCTTTCTAAATCGTCTGGTTCCTCTTTTTCTAATCTTAATCTTATAACTCTTGGAAATCTTAATGCAAAACCACTAGCGTAAGTTGGAGATTTTTGAATTTCTTCATAACTCACTTCAATTATAATTTTGGGCTTGACCCAAATAGTGTGACCTTCCTCTTTTATTATTAAAGGTTTAAGCATTTTTGTTAATTCTGCAAAAGTGACATCTCCTGGCTGAATTTTTTTCTCTTTAATTCCAGTTCCAACCATTCCAATTTCTTTTATCTCGCCGGTATCCGAATCCCTTGCACCTAAAATTAAGGAGCCTATCCAACCTGCTCTTTTTCCGGTTCCCCAAATTCCTCCGATTATAGCCAAATCTAAATTTTCTAAAGTGGGTTTAACTTTCAACCACCCACCTGCTACAGACCTTCCAGGAACGTATAGTGCATCTAAATTTTTAACAATTAATCCTTCGTGCCCTTCTGCTAGTGCTTTCTTATAAAATTTGTCTGCTTCTTCAAGATTTTTAGTTTCTAAAGAATCTGCAATTCTGAATTTATTTGGAACTGTACATACATTCTTTTTTAAAATTTCAAATCTTTCTCGTAATGGTTTATCAAATAAATTTTTTCCGTCTAAATAAAGAATATCAAATAAGTTAACTTGAACAGGTATTTCTTTTATTGCTTTTTCAATATCATATTTTCTTTTTATCCTAGTAGATAAAAGTTGAAAGGGTATGGGTTTACCTGTTTTGCTGTCTAAACCTAAAGTTTCGCCATCAACAATTATTTCCTTTGCTTTCAAACCTTTTTTTGCTAATTCTACTATGTCTGGAAAAGCGTTTGTTACGTCTTCTAATCGTCTTGTAAAAATCCAAATTTTTTCGCCTTTTTTGTGAATTAAAGACCTCATGCCATCATATTTATATTGTAATAACACATTTTCATAAGAATCTAAAGCAGTTTTGAGGTCTGGTGCTTTTTCTGCTAACAAAACATTACAAGGCAAGCCAATCTGTAATTTTATTTTTTGTAAACCTTTTGCGCCTTGTTTCGCCACGATTTTTGCAATTTCTCCATAATCTGGAAGAAAATTCCAAGCATTTTCAACTTCTTCCGGAGAAACATTAAACGCTTGAGCAATTGCATCTTTCAAAATGCCTTCTGCCAATCCAACTCTTAATTGCTCCAAAACAGTCCTACAAATATATTTTGCTTCTATCGGTTTTGCGTTAGTTAAAAGTTCTGCTAACAAAGCCATCTTTCTTTCTTGAGAACCCGCCCCTGCTTGTATTGCTATTTGTCTAAAATTGTCAAAAACTTTTTCAATTGTTAATTCTTCTTTGCTTAAGGTTATTTGAACTTTATTTTTAATTAAAATTTCAATTGCATTTCCCAAATCTCCTGTTTTTTTAAATTGTTCGATAACTTTATGTTCGGAAAGGCCAAGAGTTTTTGCTATTGTTTTGATTAGCATTTGTTGTGCAACTCCGATTTCTTGTTCTGCCCAAGGTGGAAAAACTTTGCCAAGCAACAATAAAACAACTTTCGGCAAATCTTCACTTGGCACTGTTTTTAAGAAATTTGCTAAAATTTCTGTTTTAGCTAATTTTTTTGTGGTAGATTCGAGTTTCTCATAAGTTTTTGCCAGGTCAATATAATGCATACTTTAAAGAAGAAATTGTATATAAAAACTTTTTCGATTAAAAATCAACAATTAATCGCAAAAAACTGCTGCTGCAACAACAGTAGTCCATAATCCGTTTTTATCCCCCTCTGCAGATTGCGTTATGTTTCTTGTCTTAACAATTTTCCCGGACATTTTGAATTCTTGTTTTAATTCATCCCAATCCTTATTCGGATCAAATTCTAAGCCCAAGGTTGTTGCCAACATTTGGGCGGCCATATCCTCTGCTGTTTCTCCTGCTTTTTCTGCGGTTTCACCGAAAGCGTGATACTCGCTCAAATAACCATACATGTTTGAATCTGAGGGTATTGCTGCGCCCACCGACGCAGATATCAGCCTATTTGGTTCGTTTGTAGAATTTCTTGCAATTACAACATAAGTTATTTGTCCCGGCTTTAATAATTTTAACCCTTCTTCTCTTGATATTACTTTACAATTTGGTGGCAAAATAGAAGAAACAGAAACCAAATTACATATTTGTATGCCTGCGTCTCTTAAAGCTGCTTCGAACGATTGTAATTGGCTTTTATGCTTGCCAACGCCTTTCGTGAAAAAAACTTTTTGCGGTATATAGCTATCAGCCATTTTTTCCCATTAAGCTCCAAAAGTTTTAAAAATATTATATAGTGAAGTATACAAATGACTGAAAAATACGACATAAAAATAAATGCATACATATCTGGAGAAGACAGGAGAGCAATAAGAGCTGCAGCATATACACAAGGCTGTTCTATGTCTGAAATTATAAGATCTGCTACACTTGAGACTATATTAAAAATCGAAAAGGGCGTTGCTCAAATAGAAAAATTTCAGAACAATACGAATAAAGACGAGATGTTTTACAAAATAAGTGTGCGTTTTTCAAAAGAACAAGAAAAAAAATTGTGTGAAGTAACCGAAGCTGCAAATTGCTCTACTGCTGAATTTATAAGGTATGCAATATATGAAACATTAAATAAAAAAAATAATAATGTAAAAATAAACATAGAAATTTCTAATAAGCTATATAATACTATAACACAGTTCATTGAAAAAGGATATTTTCCGTCAAATATGTCTGTAGAAGAAATAGTTCAAGATTTTGCGAACAAAAATTTACTACCGCAACTTAATGAGCAATTACTTGAGCGCATAAACGACACAATACGCATATCCAAATCTGGAGAATACCTACTAAAATTTAAAAATAGAAATTAAGATAAATGAGGCGCAATAGGCGATTTATTTGCAAAACTTGTTTTAACTTTTTTTAACGCCCCTAGCTAAATCTTCTAAAGGCTCTAGCATTTCATGATATTTTGGCTTTTCAAAATGTTCTCTTATAGGCTTCAATATCTCTATAAGAGAATCTGCTACTGCGTTTTTAAGATCGATTGGGTGTATCAAACCTTCGGCGAACATTTTTTCTAATTCTTCATAATTATCAAAATGTATTGTTCCGCCATATTTTTGGGGTCTTTCAATTGTTAATTCTTTATTTAATTTAAAAATAATGTGTTTAGTCCAATCGAGCACGGGATTATATTCTACGTGCTTTGCCGGGCAAAAAGCAGCCATTAGTTTTGATTTTATATTTTCTTCTGAGTCTGTTAAAAATACGGCTGTATTTGGTTTTGATTTAGACATCTTCATTGTAGCTACAACTTCTTTTAATTTGTTTTTTGGAATGGGCCAAATTGGAGGTTCTTGCAGACCCAATATTAAATGATGGTGGATTGCTATTGGTTTATAAATTTCTTCACAATTATTGTGCTTTCTTCTTAATGGCGTCGAATATTTCAATTTTGTTGCAACTTCTCTTGCTATTACATGAGCTTTTCTTTGATCCATTCCTCCGTGCGCAAGATTTATTCCTTGTGCAAAGATATCTGCAACTTGCATTGCAGGGTACCAAAGTAAAGCAAAATTCACTTGCTCACCCAATTTTCTACCTGCAATAATTATGCTTCTTTTTATTCTAGCTAAATTCGTATTTTTTGCTATTTCTAAAGCGGTTGTCCAATACCTATTTCCTAATTTTTCGTATAACTCAGAACCAACTATAAAATCAACTTTATCCGTATCTGCTCCGGCAACTTCTAAAGATTTTTTAAAACACTCTTTATAAAAGCCTATTGCTGTTTTTTTAATAAAATCTAAATCCCCGCCTAACTTCTCATTTATCCAAGCATGATAATCTGCTAAAAAAATAGAACATTTTATTCCTGCTTTTTGCAAATCAGCTATTTTTAAAGCAGGCATAAAACCCGTACCTAAATGCAATAAACCTGAAATTTCAAACCCGCTATAGTGTTTTAAGGGCAAACCTATTTCAATTGCTGTTCT
>JAWAPU010000018.1:5522-11234 GCA_038894275.1 Candidatus Nanoarchaeia archaeon
TCCCCTTCTGTTAAAATTTCTTCTGTAGGAGATGCTTTAATTAATTTTATTTTATCTTCGACATCCATAAAAAGTTTTGTTTAAGGTTATTTAAAATATTTTCGATAAAATAAAAATTTTAAAAGTTTAAAATTGTGGGCGAAAGGTGCGAGAAGTTGGAGTGAAAATAAAAACAATTAGAAAAATTATAAAAAGTAAAATGTAGTGTAATAACAAATGCAAAAATTAAAAATACTCTTTTTATCATCACGACTTCCATATCCGCCTATCGGCGGCGATAGACTAAAAAACTACTGGCTTCTGAAAATATTATCTAACCATTTCAAGGTTCATTTAGTCTCTCTTGCAGAAAAAAAGGTACCCAAAGAATTTTACGAATGGGCTAATTCTTTGAATATCACTTATAAAATTTTTAGAAAAAGAAAAATAAGTTATATTATAAATCTTTTAAAGGCTTTTTTAAACAATTGGCCGTTCCAAGTAAATTACTTTTATTTTAAAGATGTACAAAAATACATAAATACTATCTATAAAAAATACGATTTGATTTTTGCCACACTTATTAGAACCGCGCCATATGTAATAAACAAAAATATGCCAAAAATAATAGACATTGCAGATTCAATTGGGCTTCATTATAAAAATGCTTTATCTAAAACAAGATCTTTAAAATGGAAATTGATTTATTTGCTTGAAACAAAAAGGCTTCTTAATTATGAACAAATGTGTATCAATCGATTTAATAAATCTTTATTTTTTAATAAATTTGAAAAAGAATATTTTAAAAATAAAGATAAAACAGCGTGGATGCCTCACGGGGTTAGTGAAGATTTATTCAAATATACTAAACAAAGCAAAAAGTATTCTAATTGCATCGTATTTTTTGGAAAAATGAATTACCAACCAAACATTGATGCGGTTCTATGGTTTGTTAAAAATGTTTTACCTAAATTAAATAAGGAATTAAAAGTTTATATAGTTGGGGCGTATCCTTCGGAAAAAATTAAAAATTTAGAAAAAAAATACAAAAATATAATTGTAACCGGTTTCGTTAAAGATCCATATGAAATTATTAAATCTTCTCTTTGCGTTGTAGCGCCAATGCAAACTGGGGGTGGAATTCAAAATAAAATTTTAGAAAGTATGGCTTTAGGCACCATAAACATAATGTCTAGTTTGGCTGCCAAGCCGATTGGTGCGAGACATAAAAAAGAAATTATCCTCGCAGATGATCCTAAAAAAATGGCATATTTTATAAACGACATTTTCAAAAATCCGAAAAAATATGAATATTTAAAAGACAATAGTAAAAAATTTATAGCAAAAAACTTTACATGGAGTATTTACGAAAAAAATATAATAAAAATAATTAAAGAGGTTGTTCAAAATACTAAAACTAATTTTTTGCCTGGGCAATAATTTTTTCTAAAGTAGTGGTAGGGTTACCTTCGTTTAAGAAATTATCCGCGGCAATATTTAAATCTTTACAAATTTCTTCAAGTTTTTCTTTAGGAATTTTGTAATATTCGGCAGCGAAATTTAAATAAAAATCTAAAGAAACTGGTTTTTTTGGCAAATATTTTGTTAAATTTTTAATATCTCCTTTTTTAAAGCCTAAATCAGAAATTATGATTTTAATAGGTATTGCTAAATTTTTTTCTAAAAGAGCCAATCTTATTGCTGCAACAAGGCGTGTGTTTGTACGTATATGTCCGTATCCATCTCCTAATTCCAAGTATTTATCTTTAATACAAGATAAATAAGATTTGTAAAATTCCCAATTATTTATTTTTTTTGATAGTGAAAATGGATATGGGTATATCATGTGGATATTTATAACATAAGTTATTTAAATTTTAATATTGCTTTATTTTTATGAACACCTCTATAAAAGCAAAAGACATAATGACAAAAGAGGTAATCATAGCCAAACCAAATACAAAAATAGATGAGGTAGCAAAATTAATGAATATTTTTAGAATTGGCGGAGTTCCAGTTGTATTAAACAAAAAAGTAGTTGGGATGATTACTGAAAGAGACATAATGAAACACGTAGTGGCATTAAATAAAAGGCCTTCAGAGATGCAAGTCTCAGATATTATGACAAGCCCACCAAAAGTTATAGGTTATGAAGATGAGGATCTTTCATCCTTAGCAGAAAAAATGGTTCGTTACGATGTTACAAGAATACCTATTTTAGACAAATCAGAAAATATTGTTGGCATAGTAACAAATAGAGACATTCTTAAGAACTCCTCAGAGTTTTTAGATATTTTATTAGAACAAGCTAAAATAAAAGGGGATTTAAACAGCGATTATGTAGCTTTTGGAAAATGTGAAATTTGCCGCCAAGCAGCGCATTTATTTTTTAAAAACAACCGTTTTATTTGTGAAAATTGTGCCAAATTGAAATTTAAAAGCTAATTAAAATTGCCAATAAATCTCTAAATCCTTCTGCAAGACCAAGAACAGTTATAGCAATTACTATAAAATTCTTTAAATCGTTATTTTTTACTTCTTTATCCAAAAAATAAACAAAAGGTATAAGAACGGCAAGTTTTAAAATATACATTATTCCAGCTGTGCCTGTTAAATTTATAAAAAAATTTGGTAGTGGGTGTTTTTCAAATGCGTTTAAAAAGTCTACTGCGATAAAAGTAGCACTAGCATCAAAAAGATGCGCAAAAAAAGGCCAAAAATATTTTTGCCCAGATTTAAAGTTTAATTTTTTAAAACAAAGCAATAAAATGCAAGAAAATAAAAAGGTAAGGGACAAGATCAAACACCCAAAAGCAACATTTGATATTTTTATTTTATTAAACGAAAGGAGTAAAATAGGAAAAAAAGCGCCCATGCCAATTGTAAAGCAAAACTTCCAATAGTTTAGCTTTTTCATTCTTTCGAAAAATAAACCTAGAAAAAACACTAAGAAATAAAAACCGGCAATCAATAAGTAAATCCCTGGGCTAACTGTCCAAAAAGATATGTTGAAGATTTTTGCATCAACAAGTGCACGTATTAAAGACCCTACGGCGATAAATGGCAATAGAGAATATAAAAAAAATTTATCTATTTTAACATGAAATTTTTTTAGAAGTTTAAATATCAAAAGTAAAAGCAAAAAAGCGATAATAGAATAAGTTAAAGTATTAATAAAATTATATCCTCCATCAGTATAGATTGGGTTTATATAATATTTATAAAAGAAATCTTTAAGGCCCATCAATAGTTCCAACCTTCTCTACCACCAGGCGTTGTTTTTAAAGCAGTTTCTATATTTGCCAATCTCGTGTTTATTGCATCTAATGCCGCTTTTAACGCGTCTAATTTATAATTAACAGCGTCTAATTGTTGCTTCAAGCCGGTAAAATCCGTGCCTGTAGGTTGAGTTGGGGGAGTCATTGGTGGGTATTGTGTGGGCAATTCTGGAATGTTTTCGGGCAGAACACCTGCCGGCGTAGAGGGTGCTGGAGAAGGAAAAACTTCAGGCTTTCTTAAGTCTAAATAATCTTCTCTCTGCTTTTTTTTGAAAAGATTAAATAGTGCCATTTATTAAAATTTTTATATTTCTTATTAAACTTTATGCTTTATTAAAATTAAAAGAAACTTTAAATATGCGATTAATTAATTAAAATTAATGGCTATTAATATAGATAAACTTAAAGAAGAAGTGATAGCAATAGCGAAAGGAAAAGGGCCAAAATATACTCGTACACAACCATATAATTATGCAAGAGCAAAATTAGATGAAATTTTGGAATTTATAAATGATAAAAAGCAATTATCTGCAATTTTAAAAGAAATCGACAAAGCACTAAAACCTGATTCAAGCATAACTTTTATTTTAAAAGGAGACCCTGTAGAGAAGCACAGATTAATTCATGATGCATATGGAGAATCTCTTGAACCAACATATTATTGGATTTTAGACTTTTTAAGAGACACTTTAAATATGGACGTTAGCAAAAGTGCAGAATATTTTTCTTCTTCTGAAGCATCTGGCTATTTTGGCGAAATGGGGGCGCGCAGAACCGCTCTCGAAAAGCAAGCGATAGAGCTTATGAAAACGATAAATGCCGTAGTAAAATCTGTGATAAACTTGCTTTACGATTTAAAACTGTTTGATATTCGTTTAAAAAATTACGAAGACTTAAAATCGAAAGATCCTGAAGTAAAAAAGAATGCTGTGTGGGGTCTTAAAAGTATTTGGTTAACAGAAGTAGACGCGGCACAAAAAGGGCTGGGCTCCATTAATAGTTTAGTACAAAACTTACAATTCGTAACATTAAGAGACTCTTTCATGATTGTTCCTGTTGAAGAATGGTATGTCCCTAACGCAGATACTAAAAAGATTGGTGAAATAAAATCTAAAGCGGCAAATTACGTAAAAGGAATGGATTTGACAGACATCGTTAAAAGAGTTTTAGCACCAAGAATTCAAGAATTCGTAGAATGGCTATATCTTTCCGAAAAAGAATTAAGGAGTAGAAGAGAAATAGAAAAAGCATACCTAAAAGCACAAGTAGATTCGTTAAAAATATACACCAGATGGGTACGACCCTATTTAATTGCTACACAAAAATTAATTCCCGCAGAGTTTGAAGAAATAAGAAGACAAAAAGAAGTTGGTTTAGACCCAAGCATCGCTCCTACCGCCTTCCACGTAATTTGGATGTATTTAGAATTGCTTGCGAAAACAAAAGCAAAAATTACAACAAGAAAACCGATTGTAGGCGAAGTTGGCGAATTGGAATTAGAAGACGAGAGCAACAGACCTTATGCTGTTGTTGAAGTTAGGATGGCTTTTAGGGGTTCACCAGTAACTGCTATTGGTGCGAGAGGCGAGCGTGGTTACGGCTTTACCGGAAAAGCAACTGTTTTTTTTAACGGCTATGTAATGCAAAAAAAGCATCTAGATCTTTTAGAACAGTGGAAAGATGATGAAATTTTAGATTTCATAGATAAAATGACGAAAGAAACATTGGATGCATTAGCAGATGATTTAAAAAAATATTTAGAAGAAAAACCAATAGTGGAGGAAAAGAAAAAAGAACCATCTATAGAACTACCTTTTGCTAAATGGGTAAAAGAAACTTTTGGCACTATGAAAGCATTCCAAAATCAAATTAAACAAACATATTTAAATTTAGCACATGTGATACCTAATAAAAAAGATGCCTGGAACATTGCAAGACTTATGCTAAGGGCCGAATATATTGCTAAAAATAGAGCTTTTACCTGTTTCGATATTTATAAAAAAGCGCATGGCATGCTTTCATGGCCAACATAAAAAGAGTAACTTTAAATAAAATAAAAAAAGATTTGGAAAGAATACAAACATTAACTGAAAAAAGAAAATATTTGGAAGAGCTGCTAAGTGTGGTAAAATCAAAAAATCTTTTAGCAAAAATTAAAGAGTTGCTGGATAAAATTAACAAACATATTGCAGAAGAAGTTAAATATGTCGAACCTGAAAATTTAGAAATTAAGCTTGCTAAACCTAAATTTGAAATTTCTGCTAATGAAGTAGAAAGAGCGTTAGAAGAAATAAAATACATTGGTCAAAAAAAAGAAGCAAAATTAGAAACAGAAATTAAAAAAGTTCAAATAACTCCCATGCCTCCGGCAGAAGAAAAATACTCAAAATTTGAAACAACATATCAAACGGCTAAAGAAGCAATTAGTTCTTTAAAAACGTATTTGACACGAATT
>JAWAPU010000019.1:0-10447 GCA_038894275.1 Candidatus Nanoarchaeia archaeon
TTCTTTACTTGAAATAGACACTATAGCTATTTCTTCTCGTCATTTGTTGAGAATGCCTTATAGTTTAAATGAAAAAAAATGGTTAGTTTCGTTGCCTATCGAATCAAAAAGAATTTTAGATTTTGAACCTGAAGAAGCAAAACCTGAAAATATTGCAAAAGTAGAATTTTTATTTTTAGAAAAGAGTAGAAAAGGCGAAGCGAATAATCTATTAATACATGCGTATGATTGGAGCGCAAAGCCTCAAGAAAATAAAGACGGGAAAGAAGATTTTAAAATAACTTATGATTCTAAAATTTTGCCCGAAAAATTTCCTCCTTGTTTGAAAATAATTCTTAATGGTTTAGAAGATGGAAGAAAAAGAAGTCTTTTCGTTCTTTTAAATTTTTTAAAATGCGCGAAATGGAACAAAGAAGAGATCGAACAACTAATTCAAGAATGGAATTCTAAAAACAGACCTCCTTTAAAAACCGGCTATATAAAAGCACAATTAAATTGGCATTTTAAACAAACAAAAAGCATACCTCCTCCAAATTGCAAATCTTTTTATCAAGATTTTGGAGTTTGTAAGCCGGATAGTTCATGTGCTAAAATTAAAAATCCTTTAGCATACATGAAAAAAGAAAAAGTTATTAAAGATAATTAAAACTAAATTAAAATGGCAGAATTTTCATACGAAGATTTGTATGAAATACTCCGCGCAGAAAAATATTCAACAGACCTTCAACCATTAGACCTTTCTCAAATTAAAAAAATCACTACATACATTAAAACAAAAGAAGAATTCTTAGTTAGACAAAAAGAAAACGAATTCGATGACGCTATTGAAAAAGTAAAGATAGAATTAGAAAATGCCAAGCGTGCGCTCAAAGATCTTTATGATAAAAGAGAGAGAAAGGTTGTAAGTAGAGCAATTTTTACTGCAAGAGGAGGGTTTAAATTTAAAGATACTTCAAATATGCTAGTATGTGAAGAAAAATTATACACCTCGTTATTAGAATTATTCAAACAAAGTGCAACTGAATTTTTTGAATTATTTAACCACGATTTCGTTAACGAGGTTCCGAAGCCTTTAAAAAATGAAATTAAACGTTTAAAAATATTGGAACCTCTTCCAACACTGTTGGACAGTAACCTTAAAAAATATGGTCCATTTGAGACAAATATGGTGGTTGAGCTTCCAGAAGAACTGGCAGAATTGCTCTTAACCCAAGGAAAAGCAATCGAGGTAAGGGAGCAAAATGAAAATACCAAAACAAGTTAAAAAATATTGCCCACGGTGCAAAAAACATACTTTACACAAAGTAAGCGTAGAAAAAACTAAACCAAAACCAACTACTAAAAAAGGCGCATTAAAATGGGGCGTAAGGCATTACGCATTCGTAGCATCAGGTTATGGTGGTTCTCCACGTCCGGTAATCCATGAAAAAGCTAAAACTACGAAAAAGGCAAATCTTAAATATGAATGTACTCTTTGTCATAGAAAACACTTTAAACAATCTCCTAAAAGAGTGAAAAAAGTAGAAATAAAATAAAATGGCGAGAAAGCTAGAATCTCGGTTTGTTAAAGTTAGGTGCGATAAATGTAAAAATGAACAGATAATTTTTAATAAAGCTGCCACTATTGTAAAATGTTTAGTTTGCGGAGAAGTACTTGCGGAACCTATGGGGGGGAAAGCCAAAATAAAAACACAGATTTTAGAATTTTTGAGTTAAAATGTATGTTCGAAAAGGTTTGCCAGAAAAAGATGACTTTGTTATTTGTACAATAAAAGAGGCTAATCCAAGTTCTGTTTTTGTAAAATTAGAAGAGTACGAAAATGTTGAAGGGATGATTCATGTTTCTGAAATTGCTAGAAAGCAAGTAAGAGCTATGAAAGTTTACTTAAAACCCGGTACTCAATTAGTATGCAAAGTAATGTCTGTCGATCCTGATAAAAAATTTGTTGAACTTTCTTTAAGAAGAGTGGGCGAAGGACAAAGGAGGGCAAAATTGCAAGAATGGGAAAATGAAAAAATTGCAAGTAATATATTGGACACATTCGTAAAACAAAATAAAATTCCTTCTAAAGAAAATAAAGAATTAGTGGAAGAATTATTAAAGCAATACAATTATTTATATGCTGCTTTTCTGACAATTGCGCAAATTGGTGCTGATGCGTTAAAAAAAATTAAAATTAACCCCAATTATAAAGCTCTGTTCGTTGAATTTATACAAAAGAGAATAACCTTGCCAAAACAAGAGATTTCAGGATATTTACATATACAAACGTTGGCACCGGATGGCGTTGATAGAATTAAAAAAGCTTGTGAAACAACGCTTCACTTTGCCGAACAAAATAACGTAGAACTAAAATTAAGCTATATTTCTGCTCCAAAATATAAATTCGTTATTAAAAGTACAAAAAAAGAAATTTTGGAAAACTTTCTAAATAAAATGTTAGCAAAGATACAAGAAGAAATAGGCCGCGACGGAAAAGTTGAAATAATTAAGTAAAATCTGACAAAGTTTGTTGTTTGATATCTGGACCTTCAAAAGTTTCTGTGTTGGTTAAAATTAATTTTCCATAAACCCCATCGTAACCCGGCCTGATTTTTAAGGTCCCAAGTCGATTTTGCAAAAGTAATTTTGCTATGGTTTCTGGCAAAATTTTAATCAAATCTTCGAAAGAAACGTTCAATAAAATATCTAATTCTGATTTGAAATTTTTTATTAACGTAGCATAAAGTTCATCGATTTTTTTTGAATTTGGACTTGTGTTATAAACGGTTGCTAAAAGTTCTGAAAGGGGTAATAAAGTATAAAAAGGAGGTCTGTCTTTCGGGATAAAATTTTTTGGTCTATCGGCTAATTCCTCAACTCTGTGCATTACTCCAATTGTCCACTTTTTCCCGCATTTTGGGCACGTGTTGTTATATTTTAAAGATTGGCTAGGTTCGAACCAAATGCCGCAACTTCTATGACCGTCGGCATGATATTTGCCATAGCTTGGAGAAGTTTCAATTGTTTTTATTAAACCTTCTCCAGTTCTAATTGCATTTACTAAATTTCTATAACTTATTTTTTTTAAATCAAAAATTGTTGCTTCTCTTCCTAAACGCCAAGGCCAAAAACTATGGCTGTCTGAAAAAGAAAGAATTTGCTTTTTATCTAAAGAAGATAATCGCCAGTTCATTGCGGGATCAGAACTCATTCCCGTTTCTATTGCGTGTACTTCTTTTTCTCTATCGCCATAGCATTCTTCAAAAGAATCAAAGCCAGATTTACTTCCAAACAATCCGAAATAAGGTGTCCATACATGTGCCGGAATTATTTCAATTTCATTTGAAATTTCTTTTAAATAGTCTATCATTTCTATTGCAGATAAGTTTAATATTGGTCTTCCGTCTGTTTTCAAATCACCAAATTTGCTTAAAAGAAAATTTATTTGATCTACAATTTCAAAATTTGGCGCCAATATAATATGATGCACTTTTCTTTCTTTTCCCCCAGATTTAAAAACATTACAAACTTCTGTTGACAATGCAAATAAAATCTCATTAAAGCTGTAAAAGCCTTCTCTTTCTTCTTTTAAATTTTGTTTTAATTCTTTTAGCCATAAAGGATGCGTAAAATCTCCTGTACCTAATAAATTTAAACCTTTAATTTTTGCCCATTTTGAAAGATTTTCTAAAGAAATGTTTTGTGAACAAGCCCTTGAATATTTTGAATGCAAATGCAAATCTGAAATTAGTTGCATAAACAAAGGATAAAAAAATAAATTTTAAATTATTTTCTTAAATTTACTCATAGCGCTCAACTGTAATTTCCTTACTTATTCTATCAACATAACCATACTTTAGCGTAATTGTTAATTGTTCAACGTATTCTCGGCCTCCTGCGAAATTATAATTGCAATAGAATTGTGCTTCATTATTTTGTAAGTAAACTGTTTTATTATCACAATTTGTAAGTTCTTTATCGCCAAGTGTGATATTTTCAATGTAAACTCTATATTTATCCTTAAAAACATCTATTGAAGCTTCGTTGTCTACATTATAACCTCTTTCGTTTGAATAAAACGGATAGCCATTTCCTACATTTTTAATTACAAATTTAAATCCGGTTGGGAATTGTTCAAAATATGTAACTTGTATCGGTGCACCAGAGTTAGAAACCTGTTTTTGTCCAGTGAGTTTACAAATTTCTTTCCCGCCTGTTGTTTGTTGGTATAAGTTTTCTTTCAAGCAAACAGCAGTAGCCGCAATAGTTTTATAGCCATAAATTAAAACCATTTCCAGAGGATATTTTGCACTTGCTCCTGCAATTGATGGTGCTTTTGGTGAGAATGTTACAAAAGCTTGACCGCCTGGAACTTTTTGTTTACCTATTAATTTTGCCGGCGGCAGAGGGTAACTTTCATTTGTTAGTTTTGTTACTTCATTTGCTAAAGCGAATCTATTAACGTCTACTCCTTTAATTTCTAAGATACCCCATATTTTTCCTTCCCCAACAGCTATGCGCATAATTAAAGGCTCGCTTTCTCCAACATTTTCTAATTTAAGTCCTATTTGAAAATCTTGGTTTGCATAAACAGTAGCTGGTGGTTGGCTTTCTAAAAAAGACATTTTAATTCCTTGGGTTCCGCCTATAAAAGAAGTTTGTTCGGGTATTTTTTGTTCTTTTGGTTTTTGTACGCAACCGCTCATTACAATTAAAAGGCTGAACAATACCGCTAAAATTACTAAATATTTTTTAGCCATGTCTTTTAATCATAAATTATTCTTTTAAAATCTTTTTTCTACTAATCAGGCATAACACTAATCTCTGTAGAAATAGTTTGAGTGTAATTATAATCAAGCTCTAAATATAATTGGTCGTATGTTTCTTTGGTGACATCAAAATAGCATCTAGTAGTAGCACCTAAAACTATATCGCATTCTTTTAGTTCGATAGGTTTTCCTGCAAAAGTCGCGTTAGAAATAGTTATTTGTTCAATAAATCCATTTCCCTTATTTTCTACAGTTATCAAAAAGATTAGTCTAACACCGCCGTTTGGGAACGGAATTACTTGTTGCTTAAAACTTGTTATTTGTACCGGCGCTCCGGAGTTTGAAACTTTTTGCGCACCTTCGGGGGCGCAATATTTATCCGAATCAGTAGCACAAGCCATCACCAGCATTTTTGTTTTGTAAGGATAGGTAATGGTAACGCTTAATGGAATTTTTTGTTCTGAAGTAATTCCTGGCATAGAAACACTAGCATTATCCCAAAATATAAATTCAGGTTCTGTATAAATAACCGTTCCTTTTCCTTTCAAGGTTGCTGCTGGCAAGTCGCGCTTATTTTTTTTAAGTGTATCAACACCGATATTAAAAGCTGTCGGGTTATTAAGAATTATGAATATCTCTCCTTCTTTTACTTCTGTTTCTCCTTTATTTTCTAATTTCAAACCTATATTAAAAGGGATATTCGGGTAAGTTTTTGTTGGTAAATCTACAAATTCCGCTTTTATTCCTTCTGTCCCACCTATAAAAACTTCGCCTACTTCTTCTTTTTTTACACAACCACTAAAAGCAAACATTAGAAAAAATAATATTAAAACTAATGCAAATTTCTTGGAATTTAAATTTTTAATAGAGTCCATTTTATTCTGTTGGTGTAGCTTTTTTAATATTTATCGGCATAGATAACGAAGTTTCATAATCATAATTCACAACTACGTATGCAAAAAAAGTTCCATATTTAGCGTTTCTTAATTTTTCTTCAGGAATTTGTATTTGAACAAAAAATGTTTCTCGATCTGCGGGGTTTAAATTGACATTGCTTTTTTTCATACATTTCGTCAGATTGGCAGATTGTAGAGACTTTGGCAAACCAGTAACATCTGTCAAATCTGCGTGCGTTTGGCAATTAAAATCTGTTTCTTTTATTACAGTTACTATATTTGTCGGGAAAAGCAAATACACTGTTTTTTGTGTAATGGCTTGGGTTGAAAAAGAAGGATTTTCTATGTTTACACCTAAAAGATAAGTCATTTCGGATTTATCATATGTTTCTAATATATCGTAATATTCTAAACCTGCTACTCCTATGCCAACATTAAGGCTTTCATCGCCTTTTTGCCAACTTTTTAAAGTGTCTTTTGAAATTCCCCAAGAAGTTAAAGGATCTTCTAAAGAAGAGACGGCTTCTTGTGAAGAAAAGAGAAATTGTTTTCCTGCAACTGTTGTAGAATTTTTAGCAGTTGCAGTAACTTTCACTTCTATAACTTTTTCTTCTAAAATTTTTGGGGCATGACAATTAAATTTTCTATTTCTTATTTGTGCAACATTTGAAAGTAAAGAAGGAGTACATTGCCAATTTCTATTTCCGTATTCATAATTATCTTCTGCGGATATGCTAACGCTAAAATTTGCTCCAGGGAAACTTATTGCATTAAGGGTGCCCGTTATCCATAATTCTTCATCTGTTGTGAATGGGTTTTTTATCGGCTTTACATCTGAAAGTTTAAGCCCTACATCTTTTACATTTTCGAATTCGTTTTGTACAACATCAGATCTCCAGAGATAATTTGGATCATATTCTCCTGTAAAAATTTGTTTCATTAAATTAAGCGGTCCTGTAAAAGTCTTCGTACTTTCTTTAAAACCAATCATACTTGCTTGCATTTGTCCAGAGGCTTGTTTTCCTAAGGGAGTTACGCCAAACCACCACAAACCGCCCCCTGCTAACAAAGTCAAAATTAATAAAATTGCTGCGGCTTTTCTAGATTTAAAACCAACAATGACTGTTAAAATTATGCCAATTACTAAAACTAACATATATAAAGGCAATCCTAAAAGAGCTAAAACTCCTTGAAATAGCAACCAAATTAAAATAACTATTGCGATTATTGCAAATAAAATAAGGTAATATAATTTAAAAGTTTTAGTTTCTTTGGTTACTTTGCTTGCAAGCATGGTTGCTGCAGCACCTTCTGGAGTCGCGGATGCGGTTGTTTCTAAAAATTCTTCAGCTTTTTTTTCTGGTATTTCTTTTTTGACTGCACGTTTTTGCATTTCTTCTGCCCACCATTTAGCAGTCTCTTCTGGTTTTTCTTCAGCAGGTCTAAAAAGCCATTCAGAAATTTTTTCTTCTTCAGCTTCTCCTTTCCCCACCCACCATTTCGCTATTTCTTCCCTTTCTTTTGCCTCTTTCGCTAATTTTTTCCATTTTTTTCTTTCTTCTTTGTCAGCCATCTTAAACTTTATACGTAATTGTCAATTTTAAGTTAAGGATGTTTAAATCTCGCTTTGGATAAATGGCTAAAGTATTTTCTTTTCTGTCGAGATAGTTGCAAATATTTGCTTCTCCGCTACCATCTTTTAGTTCAAAAGTTATTTTATTATTGTTTATCAAAATTGTAAACTGATCTGAAATATTTTCTGTAGCATTTATTTGAAGAGTGCAATTAGCCATAGAAGATTTAACAAGTAAAAGTTCATCATCAGTTAGCTTAAATTTCCAATTGGGAACTTTATACGGAGTTGCCGAATACGTAAATAAAATTTTGGCAAATAAAATTTGATAACGACCGTCTTGTGCAACGACCCAATCGATTGTGTTAGTTTTATTTAATAAATATGGCGGAATATCTACATTAAAACCTGTAACTTCAGAAGGGATTCCTACCCAAAGAAGTTGGTCGTTAATAAAAATACTTATGTTTGTTGCTTTGCCTAATTGTTTAGCATAACCGCTTAGATACGCTTTTGTAAGACCTGTAAGTACATTATCGCTTATTGTAAATATTTGACTGACTTTTGCTTTTTCTAAGGAATAACTTTTTATGACTAATTTAACATCTGAAATGACATAATAAGTGCTCTCCCAAAATTTTACTCCTGGTGGCGCGACGGCAATTTTTATTGTATTGGTTTTATTAAGTTTTTCTTTTGGTAATGATATGGAGTGGGACCCTGGTTCTAAAATAGAACTAAAAATTAATTCGTTATTTAAATAAACCAAAAGTTCTCTCGACCCTTCTTTAGTCAGAATATTAAAATCTATGCTTGCCTCGGTAAAATTTTTACTAAATTTTATTGGAAAAATAGCAGGTTTGTCAGAAATTAAAGATCTGTAAATGGTAGCTTTCGAAATTATTTTTTGTGGTTCAGAGATTTCGCTATAATCGATATCTAAATCACTTAAAGGATATTCGTAAGTATATGTTTTAATTGGCGCTGCTTTAATAAATCCTGGCGTTACCTCTAAAATAGTTCTCTCATAATAGGTTGGGCCTATTAATTTCTCACGTTCTTCAGGCGTAATTATAATTGCAAACACTATTACTGCTGCTAGAAAAGCAATTAAAATTATAAAAGGTGCCAGCTCTCCACTTATTTGAGCTTTAAACGCGGCCATTATGCCAAAAAGAAATTTTATATATAAAAAGGTTTTTGAAATAAAAAAATAAAATAATAAAATGAAAATTTTATACTTAGGAAAAGATGAAGCAAAAATTAAAGTAGAAACTACCGATGATCTTTGGCATTTAGCTAGAATTATCGAACCTAAAGATGTTGTTGCTGGGCAAATTATTAGAAAAGTAAAAATAGGCGAAGAATCAGAACGTACAAGAGTAAAGAGAGAAATTTATTTTGTTAAAATTTTGGCTGAAAAAGTTTTTTTCGAACCTGGTCAAGTTAAAATTTCTGGAACTATAGTAGAAGGCCCAGAAGAATTGCCTTATGGAAGCTATCATACTCTTGATGTAAAAGCTGGAGATGTTGTTAAAATTTATAAAAAATGGCGAGATTTTCAGATCAAAAGATTAAAAGATGCTGAAAAAATAACTGAAATTAAACCAGTCGCGATTTGTGTGTTGGATGATGAAAACGGAATTTTAGCAGAATTTGGGTCTGTAGGCATAAAATATTTAGCGAATTTTCCTTTAGGTTTAGCAAAAAAAAGATTTCAGGAAAAAATAGAAGAGCGTATGGGTAAACTTGTTGCTGCAGTAATTAATATATTAAATAATTATGACGTACTAATTATTGCAAGTCCCATATTTTGGAAAGACGAACTTTTTAAAAGAATTAAAGAAAAAGTGCCTGAATTAATTAAAAAAATAAAACTAGAAGATATTAGTACTGGAGGCAAAAGAGGGGTTTTGGAATTGGTTAAAAGAGGAGCGTTAGATAAAGTAATTAAAGGTGCTGCCTTGCAAAAAGAGTTTGAACTTGTTGAAAGCTTGCTAGTTGGGCTAGCCAAAGAAGGATTGGTAGCGTATAATTTTGAAAACGTAAAACATGCTGCGGAAGCAGGGGCCATAAAAATTTTGCTTGTGACTGAAAAATTTTTAGAAGCTGCTAAAGAAAAAGGTTTTTACGAAGAGCTTAGCAAAATTTTTGATTTGGTTGAAAATACGCGAGGAGAGATTCACATAATTAATAGTAAATACGAAGCTGGAGAAAAATTGGACGGAATAGGGGGAATAGGCGCAATACTAAGATTTAAAATATAAATTAGCATGTTTTATTAGATGGCCACTCTAAGACAAACAATAGAAGCGATTAAATCATTAAAAATACAAGGGGCTCAAGAAGTTGCTGAAGCGGCTCTCCTCGCTTGGGCGAAAGCAAAAAACAAAAATTTGGCGACAAAATTATTAAAAAATGTTAGACCAACAGAACCTATGCTCTTTAATGCTTTAGATGCCGTAAATTTAGGCATAAGCCCTTATAAACTAATTAAAAAATTTGAAGAGGATAGGAAAAAAATAGTAGAAATCGGAGCAAATTTAATTAAAAATAATCAAACAATATTCACCCATTGTCATTCTTCCACTGTAACAGAGATTTTGAAATTTGCTACAGCCATGAAGAAAAATATTCACGTACATAACACAGAAACTCGGCCACTTTTTCAAGGAAGAAAAACTGCTGAAGAATTGGCCGCGGCAGGAATTTCCGTCTGTTTTTGGATAGATTCAGCAGCATTTCAAGCTTTAAAAGAAGCAGATATTTTTTTAATAGGTGCTGATTGGATTTCAAATGAAGGTGTTGCAAATAAAATAGGTTCTGCAAGTTTCGTTGAACTTGCGAATTTTCTTAAAATACCAATATACATTTGTACACATAGTTGGAAGTACTCACCAAAAAAAATAATAATTGAAGAAAGAAATCCAAAAGAGGTCTGGCCAAATGCGCCTAAAGGGATACATATTCACAATCCTGCCTTTGAAATTATAGATTTTAAATTCATAAAAGGAATTGTTTGTGAATTTGGAATTTTAAAACCGAAAGAATTTTTAAAGAAAACAAATAAAAATAAATATGGGCGCTTATGAAGACTTTATCGATTTAAAATATAAACCAAAAGTAAACGATTTGATTACTGTATGCAGAGTTAGAATACCAAAAAACATTCCAGTTAAAAAAGCACTAGGAGCGATTGCTTCAGAAAGTTCTATCGGTACTTGGA
>JAWAPU010000020.1:0-10089 GCA_038894275.1 Candidatus Nanoarchaeia archaeon
AAAAGATTTTTAAAAAAGAAAGTAAAATTTTTTGGGCACGAGATTGTATTAACTTTCGTAGGATCTTTAATTATGACTTTTGGTGCATTGTTGCTTATGTTAGATGTTAAACCGTTAATTTTAACTTGGCTATTGGCAACATTGTTTGTTTGGTTGGGGTTACTAGTCTTTATGTATCCGATAATTAGAAAAATCGAAGAATTAATGTAATCTAATACCCAATCTTTTCTACTAATTTAATATTTATTAGCTTTTCAATCTTTTTAGCAATAGGTATGCTTAATCTTTTACCACTTTCAGCCATTTTTAGAACAGAAAGATTGATGTTTAATTTATTTGCAAATTCTTCTTGCGTCAAACCACTTAAGATTCGTGCTTTTTTTATTTTTGAAGCATAGTCTTCAACTAACACTTCTTCAGACTCGGAAGAGTTTTTTGTTTTTATTTCTTTGTGTGGTATTATTTTTTCTTCAATTTTTGTACCATATTTTTGGCAATTTTGACATACTTTAAGGATTACATTATTTAATTTTATTTTACAACACGAATTATTTTCTCCACAAATTTCGCACCAAACCATTCATAAAAGTTATATTTAACAAAATTTAAACGTTTTTATGGGTATTAAAGCAAAATTTTGTATTATTTGTGGTACAGAAAGTGATATTCTAATAGGGTCTAAGTGTTTTGATTGTTATTTCAAAACCGCCGAAATTAAATTTCCTAAAAAGATAGTACTTTTTGCATGCCCTTATTGCGATTCTATTTTTTACAAAGGTTTTTGGCAAAAAAGTACAAAATCGCATGAGGAATATTTAATAGACCTAATTTTAGAAAAAACAAAATTGCCTGCAAATATAAAATTGGAAAATGTACAAATTTTGCAAGTTGGTAAAGAAGGTGTGGTAGAATTTTCTTATTCAGTTGGTAATAAACGTTTTTTCTTAACAAAAAAAATAGAGCTTTACATAACCGACAAAGTATGTCCTGTAGATTCTGCAGCACGTCGTCAAAGCTATGAAGGCGTAATGCAAATACGGGGCAAAAAAGAAAATTTGCTAAAAATTCAAGAACTGCTAAAGGATTTTAAAAACGCCATTTTAAAAATTGAAAATATTAAAAATGGTTTTGACGTTTATTTTTTAAGAATAGAAAATTTAAATAGCATGGTTAATGTTCTCAAAAAGAAAAGATTTGCTTTTAAAGTTAAAAAAAGCGTAACTGCCTATAGCTGGGATAAGAGTAAAAACAGGCCAAAATATAAAATAACTATGCTTATAAATTTAGTATAATTAAATTTTATAAAATTAAAAAAAATAGCATAGAAGATGGTTAAATATCTGTTTGCAGAAGATATAAAACAGAAAATTAACGAACTTATCAAAACTTTAGAATTTAATCACATTAATTCTGAGCGAGTTATCTGCTTTCGAAGTTTTGGATCGAACTCTCGTGCTATTGCTAGATGTTATGCACTTAGCAAAATATGGCAAAAAGCGCTGGGCACGCCGCCTTGCTATGTTGTTGAAGTTCTTTCAGAACGTTTTGATAAGCTTTCTGCAGAAGAACAAATTAAAGTTTTAATACACGAGTTATTGCATATACCAAAAACTTTTGGCGGCGGATTTAGATATCACGATTTTGTTTCTCAAAAGCAAGTAGAGTATTATTATGGGATTTTAAAACAAAAATCTTATAAGCCATTTTAAATAATTTTTTCCATGCAAACTCCAGAACAAGTAACTAGAGTGCCATTACCTAAATCCGGTGAGCTGTTTGGCATAGTTGAAACTAGACTAGGTTTTGGAAAATCACGAGTTATTTGCTCTGATGGCAAAATCAGAATTTGCAGAGTTCCAGGGCATTTACAAAGAACTTTATACGTAAGACCTGATAATGTTGTGATTGTTAAACCTTGGGAATTTCAAGGCGACCAAAAAGGCGATATAATTTATGTTTATACTGAAAATCAAACTGCTTGGCTCAAAAAGAATAATTATTTAAAAGATTTAATTAAAGAAGAATTTTAACTATGGCTTTTGAAGAACATATCCAAATACCAAAAGCTAGATTGGCAGTTTTGATAGGAAAAAAAGGCACAATTAAAAAAGAAATAGAACAGCGCAGCAATGTTAAGCTTAAAATAATTTCTGACGGAACCGTTCAAATTTTTTCAGATGACGCGTATTCTGCAAATTTGGCGAAAAATGTTGTTTTTGCGATTGGAAGAGGATTTAATCCGGAGATTGCTTGCGAATTATTAAAGGAAAATTTTGATTTAAATTGTATAAATTTAGAAAATTACTTTAAAAGAAAAAGTTTTAGGCGCATAAAAGGAGTAATAATAGGAGAAAAAGGAAAAACTAGGAGATTTCTAGAAGAACATACAAAAACACGTATTTCAATTTATGGTAAGACTATTTGTATAATAGGGCCTGCAGAAGGTGTTGCTTTGGCAACAAGAGCAATAGAAATGTTTTTAACAGGTGCAAGCCATTCATCTGTATATAAATTCCTGGGGCGTTATGGCTAACGAAGAACTAAAAGCAATTTCGGTAGCAGAATTCTTCGAAAAAAATAGGCACCTTCTTGGTTTTGATAACCCTGTAAAAGCTTTGCTTACGTCGGTTAAAGAATTTGTAGATAACAGTTTAGATGCATGTGAAAAAGGAAGAATATTACCTGAAATATTTGTACAAATTAAAAAAGTAGGCGAAACCCGTTTTAAAATAATAATAGAGGATAATGGAGTAGGAATACCAAAACAGCATTTAGCAGGTGCTTTTGGCAAATTACTTTATGGTTCTAAGTTTAGAGTTTTTGGCGGAGTGCAATCACGTGGTCAGCAAGGTATAGGCGCATCTGCAGCAATTCTTTATGGCCAACTAACTACAGGCAAACCTGCTAGAATAATATCTAAAACAAAAACTGATGCACAAGCACACGTTTTAGAATTAAGAATAGATGTTAAAACTAACAATCCAGATGTTATCTCAGAAACTACTATCGACTGGGAAAAAAAGCATGGAACGCGAGTAGAAGTAGAGCTAGAAGCAAAATATGCGGAAAAAAAAGCATCTGTCATAGAATATATAAAAGAGACTGCAATTGTAAATCCTCACGCCACTATTATTTATGTAGATCCAGATGGGCAAAAATTTGAATTCAAAAGAGTTACAGAAGAACTTCCTAAAGAACCACAAGAAATAAAACCACATCCTCACGGAGTAGAATTAGGTTTGCTTTTAAGAATGTTAAAAGAGTCTTCTGCCAGAACACTAAAATCATTTTTAACAAGCGAATTCGATAAAGTTGGCAGTGGAACTGCAGATGAAATATTAAAAACTGCTAATTTGGATCCGAAGATAGGCCCAAAATTTTTATCCGTAGAACAAGCAGATCGCTTAATTAAAGCAATGCACGGAGTAAAAGTAATGAGTCCAACAACTACTTGTTTAGTACCTATCGGCGCAGATCTTTTGAAAAAAAGTTTAGAATCAGAGTATAATGCTGAATTTACTTATGCGGTAACTAGAACCCCTTCTGTTTATAGAGGAAATCCATTTTTAATAGAAACAGCAATAATGCTTTCTCCTGACCTACCAGCAGATCAACCTGTAAAACTATTTAGATTTGCGAATAGAGTTCCATTGCTTTACCAACAAGGAGCTTGTGCTCTAACCGAAGCTGTATGTTCTGTTGATTGGAAAAATTATGGTTTGCAACAGTCTGGTAAAAATTTACCAATTGGACCTGCAATAATTTTAATTCATATTGCCTCAGTATGGGCGCCGTTTACATCGGAATCTAAAGAAGCTATTGCACACTATCCCGAAATAATTAAAGAAGCCAAATTAGCATTGCAGGAAATTGGAAGAGCTCTACAACTTTATCTCAGTAAAAAGAGAAAAGCAGAATTAGCCAAGTTAAGGACTAACATTTATAAAAATTATGCAGAAGAATTAGGAAGTTCGTTGGCAATATTAACTGATAAACCAAAAGAGCAAATAATTAAAAAAGTAATTGCGATAGCTGAAGAAATGTCTTCTATTGCTGCTGAAGAAGAAAAAGAAGAGGAGGAAGAAAAACCAAAAGAAATCAAAAGAAAAATAGGCGCGTTTAGAACGGAGGAAGAAAATGAGTAAAGAATCGAACAAAAAAGATAAAGACATATTAGAGAAATTTAAAAAAATAGCTGAAGATGTTTTAATAACTCTAGAATCAAAACAAAATCCAAAAATAAAAATTCCTTTGCGAACTTTGGCCAACGTTTACTTTGATGAAAAAGAAAGAATGATTAAATTAGGCGATAAAAAGCAAACGAGAGCTTTTTTTAACATAGGGCAAGCAAAAAAATTTATGCAAACTTTTTTAATTGCAGCCGCAATTAAAGAACTAATCGAATCTGGAAAAACCACTTCTATCAGAGATTTATTTTATAGGACAAAACACACTATTGCAGGTACGTCCGAAAATACTTTTGATGAACAAGCAGAAAGCGACCCAATCATAGAAGATGTAGAAGTTGGTTTTGATGCTTTGCGGGAAGAACTACATCTTTTTGCTTCAACAAGAGGTGCTATGGTAGGAAATCTCACTATTGTTGATTCTGGCGATACTATTGATTTGAGAAAAATGGGTTCTGGAGGTTGGGCAGTGCCATCTATTGTCGAACCCGAAGTTATCCAATTTAAAGATTGCGATGCAGAATTCATACTTTTCATAGAAAAAGACGCTGTTTGGAGAAGATTCAATGAGGATAAGTTTTGGAAAAAACATAAATGCGTGATTGTGCATGGACAAGGAGTGCCGCCAAGAGGAGTAAGACGCTTAATGAGAAGAATGCACGACGAACTCAAACTTCCTGTTTATGTTTTGGTCGATGCAGACCCTTATGGATTTTATATTTATTCGGTTATAAAACAAGGGTCTATAAATTTAGCTTACGAGTCGATGAGGATGGCAATTCCTAATGCCAGATTTATTGGGCTAAGTATTTTCGATTACGAAAAATACAAATTGCCAAAAGACGTTATTTTAAAGTTGGAAGATGTAGATAAAAAAAGAATTGCCGAAATTTTAAAATATCCATGGTTCCAAAAGAAAGAGTGGCAAGCAGAACTTAAAAAAATGCTAGAATTGGGGTTTAAACTAGAACTTGAAGCTTTATCTGCAAAACACATTTCTTTTATAACCGAGAAGTATTTGCCAGAAAAATTAGCTAAAAAAGAGTGGCTCGACTAAAGTTTCTTCTCCATAACTGTAAACTTAGACTTTTGTTTTATAATTTTGTAACTTGCTTTTGTATAAAAGCCTATAACATTGGTTGCGGCGCCTAGACTGATTTTTTCCCCTCCACTGTTTTTAACTCGCTTTTCAAAAGCTTTGAGCAGTTTTTTACCAATACCTTTTTTCCAATATTTCGCTTCAACAGCTATTCCTTTCAAAACAACCTCGCGCCTTGGTCGTTCGGACCCCCAGCACAAGCCAATTAGTCTTTGCTTGTCATAACAAGCAACAAAAAGGTCAGATTTTGAGTATATGCCTTTTTTATAGAAGCTAGTGTATGGCCCGTAACATATTTCTTGTCAAGCTCATACGCTCGTTTCAAATCTTTCTGTAGAAGGTTTGTTATTTTCATATTAGTTAAGAGTGCCCCCGACGGGATTTGAACCCGTGCCGACGGCTCGAAAGGCCGTCATCCTTGACCGGGCTAGACGACGGGGGCATGGGCCGGAGCGGATTTGAACCGCTGACCTGCCGCTTGCCTAGTACTCCTCTAACGAAGAGCGTCATATAAGACGGCTGCTCTACCAGGCTAAGCTACCGGCCCAAAAAAAAGTAAAATTTAGCTTTAAAAATCTTATTTATTTTTTAATTATTTTTGCTTTACTAAAATTATTGCAAATTCAAAAGACTTTTAAAAAATTTAGCCTTCTTTAGAATCATGTTAGATAAAGCAGCTGAATGGTTAAAAACAATTCAACCTTCTGAAGCGCGGATAGTATATCACGGCGGGTGTGGCGATGGATTAACTAGCGCAGCAATTTTATCTAAATTTTGCCAAAAATGGTTTGGAGAAATTCCTAAATCTATTGCTGGCAGTCCAAATAATTTACAAAAATTGAAAATTTCTTCTAAATATGTTATAATCGTAGATATTGCAGCCGATGCTTGGGAGAAGTGGACTTTAAATTTAGCCCAAAATTCGAAAATATTGATACTGGATCACCACGAACTTTTAAAAAATTTAAATCCTTTTGGTATTTTACATGTAAATCCTAACATATATTCAAAGGATAAACTTTATTATACTGGCGCAAAATTAGTGTTCGATGTTTGTTCCAAGATTTACGATGTCTCTGATTTAGATTGGTTGGCTGCTATAGGTATTGTTAACGATGTAGCAGGCGAGCATTGGAAAGATTTTCTAGATTCTGTTTTCGCAAAATGGTCTGAATTAGGCAGCGCGAGTTACGGATTTGAATCTAAAATAGGATTTTTAGCCTCTATTTTAAATTCTGCTCAAGATGTTAAAAATGGTGAAAAAATAGCTCTGCGACTTCTTCAAAAGGCGGAGAGACCTGCAGATATTTTAGAAGGCAAGTCTTCAGAAGCAAAAATATTGCTAAAAATACGAGAAGCGAGAAGAGCAGAAATGGATTACTATGTTCAAAATTGGAAAAAAATAGCAATTCTTCACACAAAAGAAAAACTGGTTTGGCTTTATATAAAACCAAAATATCGAATAGCGTCTGCTGTAGCAACTATTTTAGCCCAAAAAAATCCAGATTATTTGTTTATAGTTTTAAACGAGGAAGATGATAGGGTGAAAATAAGTTTTAGGCAAACAAAAGGTCTTATAGATTGTAATTGGCTTGCTCAAGAGTCTACAAAACTTTTTGGCGGAGCTGGCGGCGGTCATAGGGAAGCAGCAGGAGGAACAATTAAAATTATTTATTTAGAACAATTTAAGGCAAAGGTGTTGAGTTTAATAAAATCTAAAAAAATTTAGATTTTAGCGCATTTTCAATTTTTTTAATATCTTCTAAACAACCAAGATCTAACCAATAATCTTTTAATTTAACGATTTTTACTTTTCTTTCTTTACATAAAATGGAAATTGCGTCTGTTAATTCATATTCGCCTCTCTGCGATGGTTTAATTTTCGATAACGCATTAAAAATTTCGTAAGTGAATTTGTAAAGTCCAGTGTTAATATAGGAGCTAATCGCTATTTTTGGTTTTTCAACAATTTCTTTTAAATATTCATTTTCAAATACCAAATTTCCGTACCTTTCAGGAGTTTCATTTTTTATCGCACCCACATAACAAAAGTCATCTTCTTTTGCAATATTTTTTAGATCTATACAAGAATACAAATTGTCAGACATTACCACAATAAAATTTTTTTCAGCCAAATCTTTTGCTGATTGAAGCGCATGTCCTGTTCCAAGCACTTCTCCTTGATCTATAACTTTGATTTCACAATCATTTTCCTTTTCATATTTGTCAACGAAAGTCTTAATTTGTTCTATTTTATAGTGTGCTATTATGATAAGTGATCTATGGCCTGCAGAATTTAGATTTTTTAATAAATACCATAAAAAAGGCTTTCCGTTAATTTCTATCAACGGTTTTGGCTTTTTGTATGTTAAGGGCCTAAGTCTTGTGCCCAAACCAGCTGCTAAAATAATTGTTTGCATTTAAATTTAATAAATAATTAAAATTTAAGATTTTCCAAAAAAGATTTTAAGTTACTAATTATATATTTTAAATGATGGCAAGAACGTTTATTTTATATTCGCATGGTAACACCGATCCAAATTTTGATATAGACAAATCATACTATTTTGGTAGGTTGGATTTAGTTTGCAGAGTTATCTTATCGGCACTTTGGCTTTCAGAAAAAATAAGAAAAGATACGCAAGTACTGGTAAGTTTAAATGGAGGCCCAAACCCTCCTATTGCTCTGAAATTCGATGGAGCGAAAATTGCTGGAATAGAACCCTCTGAATTTTCGATAGCAAAAATAATTAAAAGCGCTCTTTTTTCCGCAAAAGAAAAAGATTGGAAATTTGTGCATTATGGAGTCTTTGTTTCTAAGAAATCTTTTCAAGATTTAGTAAAAGAATCTAAAAATATTTGGCTCTTAGATGCAAAAGGCAGACATATATTTAAATCGCGATTTAAAGAATTTAAAGAAATAACTTTTGTTTTGGGAGATAATTTAGGTGTACCGAAAAATGAAAAGCAATTTGTTTTAAGAAAAGGAGAAGCCATTTCGATTGGGAAAAACATTTATTTAGCATCAAGCGTGGTTTCTATCGTAAATTGGGTGTTAGATCAAAATGTTAGATGAAATAGATAAAGAAATTATCAATAATAAAGAAAAAGCAAAAGACTTTTTGTTTTCTTTTTGCAAAAAACGAACAGAAATTGAAAGGGCAAATTGGTTAAAAAATATTCTAATTCGAAATAAATTTGAAATTAAAGAATTAAATTCATTTGATAAAAATAGGAATAAAAGACCGAATTTAATTATTACTATTCCTGGCAAAAGTAAAAAAAGGCTGTGGTTTATCGCACATTTAGATAGCGTGGACCCTTTTTTTGAACCGTATATAGCCGATAATAAAGTATATGGTAGGGGCGCAATAGACAACGGCCAATCTCTAATTGCTATTTTAATAATGTTTTTAATCCTAAAAAAGTTGGCGATTAAACCTTATCGCACAATATGTGCTGCTTTTGTATCTGATGAAGAAAAAGGGTCTAATTTTGGCTTGAAATATTTAATAAAAAAACAAATTTTTAATAAAACAGATTTGTTTTTAGTTCCCGATGCCGGTGATTCTGATGGATCTCTAATAGACGTTATTGAAAAATCCGTAATTTGGTTAAAATTTATACTAGAAAATAAGCAAGAACATGCAGCACTTGCTATAAAGAATATAATTTCCTTAGCATCCGAATTTGTGGAAAAGTTAAGTATGGTTTTATATAGAAAATTTTCTTTTCAGGATTTCCTTTTTAACCCGTGCATAAGTACTTTTAACTTTACCGAATTTATTTCAAAATCTGAAAGTATAAATACTGTTCCTTCTAAAGTGGAACTTTATTTAGATTGTAGAATTTTGCCTTATTATGACGCAAGAACGGTATTAACCACTATTAAAAAATTTGTAACGTACTTTGCAAAAACAAATAAAATAAAAATTACGTACACAATCCTACAATTTAACAAAGCCAAAAAAACAGCCATTTCTAAAATTTTTACAACGGCCTTGGAAAAAGCAATTTTTGATGTGTATAAAGTAAATGCAAAAGAGAAAGGAAGTAGTGGAAGTACTTTTGCAACTTTTTTAAGAAATCACAAATTTCAAGCTTTAGTTTGGGAAAAAGTGGATCCTGTATGGCATTCACAAAACGAATTTTGTAATTTGAATAATTTAATAAATGATTGCCGAGTTTTTGTTAGACTTGCTTGCGCAAAACTATGAAAAAATTGCCGATACCCAAAGCATTTAGAGAAAGATATAAACAAATAGCTCCGAATCCAAAAGAATTTTTAGAAATTTTAGCCAAACCATTAAAACCTTCTTTTAGAATTTGCACAAATAAAATCTCTCCTGAAGAACTTTTACCAAGATTAGAAAATCAAGGTTGGGAATTGGAGCCGGTACCTTTTTACAAAAACGGCTATATTATAAAAAATGAATTTAGACCAGGCCTAACTATTGAGCATTTCATGGGCTATATTTATATGCAAGAAATTGTTTCTATGATTCCTCCAATTTTACTTGAACCGAAGCCTTATGAAAGTATTTTAGATATGTGCGCAGCACCTGGTTCTAAAACAACGCAAATTTCAGAACTAATTCAAAACAAGCCTTTAATCATCGCAAACGATTCTGATTGGAAAAGATTAAAACCTTTGAAACACAATTTAGAAAAATGCGGTTGCTTAAATGTTGCGATAACTTTAATGGATGGCAGATTTATTTCTAAAAAACAACAATTTGATAAGATATTATTAGATGCGCCATGTAGTTCGGAAGGGCAAATAAGAAAAGACTGGACGGTGCT
>JAWAPU010000021.1:0-9167 GCA_038894275.1 Candidatus Nanoarchaeia archaeon
TCTGCGCTTTTCAAATCTATATCTTTTAAATTTATGATTAGCTCTACAGATTGAACAAATGATTTTTTTGGACTTTCTCTGAGTTTTTTCAATGCATCTAAAATTTCTTTTTCGCCTATCATTTTGGCTCCCGCCTAAGCGGTAAAGAAAATTAAAAAGAATCCTTTTTAAATTTTTCCATATATTTTTTTTAATGACACTAACATACGGCGATGGAACGCGGTGGAATGGTTTTCCTGC
Organism: Candidatus Nanoarchaeia archaeon; assembly: GCA_038894275.1. Classification (GTDB taxonomy): domain Archaea; phylum Nanobdellota; class Nanobdellia; order UBA10117; family UBA10117; genus JAWAPU01. The sequence goes on from JAWAPU010000021.1 coordinate 241, forward strand.
TTTATTTCAGATAGAAGATAGTCCCGATGGATTTCCTATATCTCCACTAGAATATAAAATTTTAACACATAAAATTTTGCCACCGAATGCAAAATTATCAGAAGTGGTACAAATCTCTATGGTTAAACTATCTTCTGGAGCTTTGCAACAAATATTTGATTTGTATATAAATTCAATAATAGAAAATAGAGAAAATTATGCAGAATTATATGGAAATTGGTTTGTTTTTAACATTCAAGAAAAAAAGGCGTATGGCGTTGAAATTAAAAAGCTTAAATGTTTGAACGAATCGGAGGTTATTAAAACGCCAGATTATGTTAGATTTAAGTCTGCGGATTATCTGACAAATAGAATTTTAAGAGCGCGGGAAACTTTTTTTAAGAAAATAGAAGGATACGTTGGAAATATACATACACATCCAGACAGTTCCCATGCTTCAATAAATGATCGCCTTACCGCAATAGAATTAGCCACGCATGCCACAATGAATAGTAATTGTTTGAGATTTCACGATCCTTTTGCGGCTCAATGTGGATTAAGAATCTATTACGACTTAAAAATGCCTTTTGAATTAAAAAAACGACTAAAACAATGGTGTAAAAAATCCGACTCTTACCGACTTCAAAGAATACCTATGAAACTTTGTGAATTATTTGATCAAAATATTTCATATTTAAAAGAAACCACATTTGTTATCCAAGGTTTACCAAATAGTGATTTAGAAATAGTCATGGATAAAGATGTAAAACTAAATGTGGAAATTAAAAAATTAGACAAAAAAACATTTATAATTTAAAATTCTCTTAATAATGATATGGCCACGGTTTCGGAAATAATTAGTAAAAAATTTGTAAAATTAGACGCTAATGAACCATTGAAATCTGCAATTGCAAAATTAATTGCCGCAGACGAACGCTATGGCTTAATTTTTGAAAACAAAAAATATAAAGGAATGCTTGATAGAGTATCTCTAATAAAATCAAAAATAGATCTTAATGCTTTAACAAAAACTGTTGCAAGTTATCCGCCAACAATAACTAAAGATGCTAGCATATTAAATGCTGCAAAATTGATGCTTAATTATTACCCTTGCCTTTTGCCGGTGCTAGAAAAAAACAGCATAATTGGCGTAGTAAGGCCAAGAGATCTTTTACTTCATTTAGCAAAAATACCTGCGCTTAGAAAAGTAACATGTGCTGAAATGTGCACAGAAAAACCTTTGATTTTTGAATATTCTTCGAGAATTGGCAATGTAATAAATATAATGAAAGAAAAAAAAATTTCACACGTTCCCATTGTTAATAAAAAAGGAGATTTAGTGTCTGTATTTACAATAACAGACCTTTACAAACACTATTTACCGGTTAAAAATAAAAAAATGCGCGGCATTGAAAAAGAAAAGAGAGGATTAAAAGAATACGTAGCAGACAAAATTTTTATTTTGGATGCGCCTGTTGGAGATTTAGCTTCCATTCCCTTATTTACAGTAACAGTGTCGGATAATTTAATGACTGTTCTAAATGAAATGTACACTCATAAAATATCTGACGTAATTGTAGTTCAAAATAAAAAACCGATAGGAATTATAACAACATACGATTTATTAAAATTATTCAGTAAATTAGAATCTATAGAATATTGGCCAATACAATTTATAGGATGTGAAGCATTGCCAGGGCAATTATTCGATTCTGTAAGAGAACAAGTTGCAGAATTTTATGAAAAAGCATTAAGAGAATTTATTAGAGAAAAAATAACATATTTTAAAGTGCACATAAAACGATATGAAAAAAAAGAAACAAAAAGACAAAAATATTCTGTACATTTAAAACTAGCACTTGCTTCAAAAACGTTTACTTCAGAATATGCGCATTTTGATTTAAATACCGCCATAAGTTGGGCTTTAAAAGCCTTAAATCAACAATTATTAAATTGGAAAGAAAGATTAAAAGATAAGTCGACCGCTAAAAAAGGTCGCCGCGCAATATATGAACATTTTATTCAAAGAGAGGCGGAATTAATTGGCAGAGAAAAAATAATCAAACCAAAATTAATAAAAAGAAAATGAAAGGATATTCTAAAGGAAACAGTCTTTTGATTTTATTAATAATCATATTAATATTGCTAGTGATTGGTCTTTGGTTTTATCCAAATTTAACAAAAACAATAGTGGGCGCTGCAATTGCAAAAATTAAAAATATCATAAGTTAAAATGCAAAAAGCTATTTGGAAAGGGGTGATAAGTTTTGGCTTAGTTAGTATTCCGGTAAAATTAGTTTCTGCAGTTAGGCCAAAACTTTTCGATTTTCATCTTTTTTGTAAAAAGCACAAAGATAAAATAATTTATCATAGGTATTGTATTGCAGGAAATCATGTAGTGCCTTGGTCGGATATAATAAAAGGACTTGAATTCGATAAAAAATTAATTACTTTTGAAAAAAATCTTTATGAAGTACCTATTAAAGAAACAAAAACAATTAATTTATTCCAATTTGTAGAAGCATCAGAAATCGATTCTCTTTATTTTGAAAAAAGTTATTATCTCTTACCTGAAAAAGGTGGAGAAAAAGCATACGTCATTTTGAGAGATGCTCTTAGATCTACTAATTTAGCAGCATTAGGAAAATTTGTTCTACACGAAAAGGACTACTTAGTTTTGATTAGAAGTTACCATTCCATATTATCACTTTCTACTATCTATTATGCAGACGAAGTTATAGCGCCAAAATTTCCAGAATTAAAAAATTTACCAGAACCAACCCAATTAGAACTTAAATTGGCAATCCAATTAATTTCTAAACTCAAAAAGCCCTGTGAATTAGAAAAAATAAAATCAGAAAGAAAAGAAATTCTAAAAAAGCTAATCGAAACAAAAATTGGAAAAGTTCCAAAATTCAAAATCGAAACAACCAAAGATTTGATGAAAACCTTAGAAAAAAGCATAACGTCTGTAACACTCAAGAGAAAAAAATAGCATATTATTTTTTAAAAACATTTATAAGTCATAAAATCTTTTTATAATAGGCTACTTAAAATATAAAATGAAAAAAAATATTTTAATAACTGGCCCGCCTGCATCAGGAAAATCAACCTTAATTAGAACCGTTATTCAAGGTAAAAGTTTTGGTGGCATAATAACTCCAGAGATCAAAAGAAATGGCGAAAGATGGGGATTCAAAGTTGTTGATTTGCGGACAGAAAAAGAAGCCACTTTTGCTTCTGTTGAAATAAAACCTGCGGTTGTTTCTAAATATGGTTTAGATTTAGAAGCCTTTGAAAAAATCGCTTTGCCGGCGATAGAATGGGCGATGTTAAATTCAGATATTGTAGTAATAGACGAAATAGGCCTAATGGAATGCAAATCTGAAAAATTTAAATATTTAATCGAGCAAGCACTTGGAACCAAAAAAGTTTTAGCTACGATAAGTTTTAAATCAAAAGATCCATTTATTGAAAAAATTAAAAACAGAAAAGATGTAGAAATATTTTATTTAACAAAGATTAATTTTGGAAGTGTATTAAACAGAATAAAAGAAAAATTAAAGTTCTAAAATACACTCTTTTGGAGTTTTATCATACCTAAATCTGACAAAACTTGGAACTCTTAAATGATGCCTTTTTGTGTATTCTAAATATTTAACTTCTACAATAAGCTCAGGCTTCATCCAAAAAACTTTTCCTTTAATTTTTGGAATTTCTTTAAATGGACAATTTTTAATTTTAAGCTTTCTAATTTTAGAATAAATTGTTTTTAATAAAGATTTGTCAAAACCAGTACCTACATTGCCAACATAAATTAAATTGCTATCTTTGTATTGCCCTAAAATTAAAGAGGCAAATTCCCGTTTACCTGTAGACCAGCCGCAAATTATACAATCCGTGGTCTTAACGTTTTTAATTTTTAACCAATTTTCTGATCTTCTACCAATTTCATATTTGCTATCTATTTTTTTGGCCATTACTCCTTCTAAGCCAATATTCTTAACACTTCTCCACAATATAATTCCATTTTTATTAAAGAGAATTTTTTTAATGCATTTCGAATCCTTAACAACTTTTTCCAAAATTTTTTTTCTTTTAAACAAAGGAAGATGTGTTAAATCTTTTTCATTTAAAAATAAAATATCAAAAACATAATAAGTTACTGGAAAACTTTTGGCTAAAAATTTAATCTTTAGGAAATTGGTTATTTGTTCTCTGCTTTGTAATTTACTAAAATCAGGCAAACCTTTTTCATTTAAAACACAAATTTCACCATCTAAAATAAAATCTCCTTTTATTTTTTTTGCGTCCGCAATTATTTCTGGATATCTAAAGCTAATCCAATTTTGTCTTCTATTTAAAATCTGTATGTTATTTTTATATTTATACAACAAAGCTCTTGTACCATCAATTTTTGGTTCGAAATAAAATTCTTTTTTCTTTAAGTCATCTTTTTTACCTGAATAAGCAAGCATTGGTTTTATTTTCTGATTGTACATTTTAATTAAATGCTGTTTGGATTAAAAAAATTTATTCAAACTTCAAAATACAACCTTCTTTAACATCATGTTTAAAAGGCGTTTCTAAAACAAATTTGCAGGCTCTTTTAGGCTTGTAAACTTTCCAATTTTTAATATTTAAACCTAAAGGTTTTGCGTATTTTATATCTACGACCTGTTTTTTAAAATCCATAAAAATAAGATAAACAGGGTAATGCATGTTTGGCATCCAAAAAGACCATCTAGCAAGAAAAGGAAATTTAAAAAGAAGAGCTTTTTTTTCTTTTACATTACTTAATCCCCTAATTCTAGTAAAAAAATTATCCGCCACATCGCATTCTAAAATTTCAGAATTAGGAAAAATTACTTGCACCATGGAATATCAACTTGTTCTGTTCTCCAATACGGATTTATTTTAGTCTCATCTAAACTAAAATGCTGGTGACCAAATTTATGATGTAAAATCGCGGTCCAAGCAATCATTGCTGCATTATCTGTAGCAAGTTCCCGTGGCACAACTTTAAATTTAATTTTTCTTGCTTGTGCCATTATTTTTAACATTTCTACTAATCTTTGGTTAGAAGCTACTCCACCAGTCAATAAAAGTTCTTTTTTATCTATGTGTGCGAGCGCTCTTTCTGTTGCCTCTGTTAAAATTGCAAAAACTGTTTCTTGAGCGCTAAAACAAAGGTCTTCTTTTTGATATTGTGAAATTAATTGTTTAAGTTTTGTTAAAATTCCTGAAAATGCAAAATCCATACCTTTAATAGTATAAGGCAACTCAATATAATTCTTACCTAGCTTTGCCAATTGTTCTATTTTTGGACCTGCGGGAAAACCAATATTCAATAATCGTCCAAAAGAATCTAAAAAATTTCCTACGCCAAGATCTAAAGTTTCGCCAAAAATTCTATAACGCCCCTCGGCAAAAGCAAGAATTTGTGTGTTTGCTCCAGAAACATATAGGGTAATTGGATCTTTAAATTTGGACGTTAGTTTGCCAATTTCTACATGGGCTATGCAATGATTAACAGGTATTATCGGCCTTTTATATTTTAATGCTAAAATTCTAGTACCAACTGCTCCGATTCTTAAACATTGTCCAAGTCCTGGACCTGCAGAAAAAGCGAATAAATCAATATCTTTAAGTTTGCATTTCGCTTTGGCTATAGCAGTTTGTAACACTTCATTGAAAACAGAAACGTGATGCTCTGCGGCTTTAACAGGTCTTATTCCACCTTGTTCAGATACATACATAGATTTAACATTGGACAATATTTCTCCGAAATCAGAAACGATTGAACAGCCAAAAGTATGCGCAGTGCATTCAATACCTAAACAAAGCATTTTACTTTTTGATTTCTGTATAACCGCAGCGACCACAATGGTATCGATTTGCGTGGGTGGCCATAAATATTGCTGGGCCACATTTAGGACAAATTCTTCCAATTCGCTTTAACGTATCGCTTTCTACAGCATAATACTTATATTTTGATGTTGATGGTCCTGGTTTATGTTTATGTTTTGGCATTGGTTGCCTCCTTCTTATGAGGTTTAAGTTTTTGGCCTCTTTCCCTACCAAGAATATATTTAGGTTCAAATTTTTCTAAACTTTCTTTGTTTGAGTAATACCTAGCGTTGCAAATGGCTTTAAAACCGAATTTTGGTTTTATATATTGTATAATGATTTGTTCTTGGTTTACGTTTAAGATTTTAGCTAATTCGGGTCTAATTTCTGCTCTTTTGGGTGTGGCCTCTTTTACATGCGTAATTTCTGCTTTTATTTCTACTCTATTCATTAAAGGATTTTCGACTTTTTCTAAAATTTTAATTTCCATTTTTACACGCGTATAGCAAATTCTCCTGTCTCAATAATTTTTAATAATTTTGCTAATTCTGAATTTTGGCAATCTAAAATTACTATTTTACCTTTCCAAGACTCTGTAAGTTTTGCGTCTGGGTGATTCGGACATTTTTCAGAATCCGTTAATTTTTTACAAATTTTACATGCGCGTTTAACCATTTTTCTTTTTTTCAATTTTTAATTCTTCTTTTACTTCGGCATCTATCCATTCTAATTTGCCGAGCATTGGTTGGCGCATAGTTAAACCTATTTTTGGGTTTAATGGATCTTTATAGGAAATTGCCACAATTTTGGCTCTAACCCTATCGCCGACTTTTAAAGTTTTGCCTGTTTTCTTTCCAGAAAGTGCACCAGATTTAGAAAATGAAACAAAATCATCCATTGTTTGACTTATATGAACCATCCCTTCAAATGGGCCAAAATCGATAAATGCTCCAAATTTAGCTATGTCTATGACATCACCTTCGACAATTTCGCCAATCTCAGGAATGTAATGAAGAACCGAAAAGGTTGTTTTATGGTATGCCGCGCCATCTCCAGGTATAATTACTCCTTCCTCTATTTTGGAAATATCTTTAATTTGAATAACTTTTCCTAAATTACTAATTACATTTCCTTCATAGTCCACTCTTAATTGTTCGCTTACAGCGCGTTCTAAAGGCTCGCCAAATCGGTTCGGCGAAACTCTTACAACGTCTTTTACAACAGATAGCCAATACATTTTATTGAAAAGCAAAATATAGATTTAAAAATATATCGGAAAATTTTAAATTTCAATAATTCTTTTTTTCTTTAAAAAAAGAACTTTTAAGCCTTTTTCTTTTGCTTTTAATTCAAGTTCTTTATCAGCAGTTAATATCGCCGCATTATTTTTATAAGCATAGTCTATAATTGCTTCGTCTGTTTTTCCTTTCAGTTTTGGTTTTTCAAAAATTTTTGTTTGTAGGAGAGATAAAGCAGCTTTTGCTGCGTCCCTGTCTGATTTTTTCTTAGCCACTTTGGTAAGCATTCCAAGTTCTGCAAAAACTAAATCAGGTATCACAATTTCATAACTTCTTAGCATTTCGAACAAATCTGCTTTTATTTTTATGGCATAAAGTAAAATATTAGTATCTATTAGGATTTTTTCCATCTACCTTTGGGTAAAAAGTTTATGCCTATCCAAACCTTGCAATTCTAAAATTATTCTCTCTACAATTGCTTTTTTAGGGTCTATTGAAGCCACTCTTTCTTTTATATTAGTAAACGATGTAAATTCGCCTTTCTCCCTTTCAGCCAAAAGCTCTTGAGCGTGTTTTTTTCCTACGCCTGGTAAAAGCTCAAATTGGTGCGACCTTAAACTTATTGGACCTGCTTTGTTAAAAAATTGCACAAATTTTGCTTCATTTTCGTCTATTATTTTTTCTATTACAAAAGGCAATTCGGCTTTTGCAGTTTGTGTTAATTTATTATAAGGTAAAACTCCTTTAATATATAATATTTTATCTCTCTTTCCTTCACCTACGTATACGTCATCATATGGTTTTAAATCTGCAGAGGGTACAACTTCTAAAAGTGTAAAAAAAGACTTTCCAATAACCTGTGCGATTGGTTCTTTTTTATGTGCTGGGCGAAGGTCTTCTGGATAACCATGTTTCAAATATTCTAATACAATCGCGCGTTCTTCTTTTGCTTTTTTTTGCATCATGGTTACCTCTCATTTTAATTTCATTTTTAAAATAAAAAATAATAGTATTTAAACTTTTACTCAGACTTTTCTGCGGTATATTTTGATACAATATCATAAATTTTTTTGAGACTATCTTGGCTTAAATTGTTATTGCTAAGAATACTTCTTAATTCGCCCATAGTTCTAGGAAGAATATTTATTATTGTTACTTTTTCTTCATCTCCTAAACCAATAATATTTGCATCGGTAAGCTCTTTCATTAGTTTTTCACAATTGGTTGGTGAAAGCTTTGCATTCTTTTTTGCAAAAGATAAAATTTTATCATGAAACTCTGTGCGCCGATTTTTTTTGAGTTCTTTTAAATGTGAAAGTAATTCTACAAAAGAAATTGGTTTTTTGGATATAAATTCAATTGAAGTCATTTTACCCTCGTTAAATGGATTGGTTTTGCGATTAAATATTTTTTTGAATTACCGTCTCTAACTTCTAATTTATATGCCGAACCTATTTTTTCGATTACAATTGCATGTCTGCCTTTAAATCTTGGATGTGGCATCCCTTCGTGTACTGCAGGCTCTGGGTCTATTATCACCTTTTCTCCAATTTTAAAAGTCTGCAAAAGTTTTGTAAGGCTTATTTTACCGCTTGTTCTCGGAATTTTTCTTAGTTTTTTTCTTGTTCTGCTTCTAAACGAGCCTGCTCTTTTAACCATACTTTAAGTTTTAATAAAGGGTTTTTAATTCTTTCCCTCAGCCGTAACCCGGCTGGCGTGTTGTATGTCTCGCTATCGCTCGAGCATACGTTCTTACGAAATTAAGTGCAGGCCGTAACCCGGCTGGCGTGTTGTATGTCTCGCTATCGCTCGAGCATACGTTCTTACGAAATTAAGTGCAGGCCGTAACCCGGCTGGCGT
>JAWAPU010000022.1:0-9054 GCA_038894275.1 Candidatus Nanoarchaeia archaeon
TGTAACTTTTAACAATCTTTATTTAAATAATTATGGAATTTATTTAAATTCTTCTTTGAATACCATTTTAGAAAATAATAGTATTGATTCGAATAGTTATGGAATTTTCTCTTTTCAATCAAATTCAGTAATAAATTCAAATTTTGTTTGTAACAATACGAATTATGATTTTTATTCAGATAATTGGCTTTCTAGTTCTGGAGATAATAATAGATGCAATAATCCAGATGGGTGGAATGATACAGGAAAAATAGGATGCAAATACAAATGTTATTGTTTATGTACAAATTGCACCAGTTGTACAAATGCTTTAAACGATCCTTCTTGCACTGAAGTAAAATTAACCGCAAACATTTCAAATTTTGCAGGAACTTGTATAAATAATTCTGCAGGTTTCAACAACAAAATTTTTGATTGCCAAGGACATACGATAGATGGAGATGATTCTGGATGGGATTATGGAATTTACTTAAATAGTAAGCAAAACAATACAATAAAAAATTGCATATTTACAGATTTTGCAATCGGAATTTATTTGAATTTATCATCAAACAATGTCATAATAAATAATACTGCTGTTTCAAATACCGCCCATGGTATTGTATGCGAGCTTTTTTCATCAAATAACCTCATCGCAAATAATACTGCAAGCTCAAATATTAATTATGGAATTATTTTGACGCAAAATTCTTCAAATAATATTTTAATAAATAACAATGCTTCTTATTCTATTAATAGATCTGGAATTTATTTATTTAATTCGTCGAATAACCTGCTAATAAATAACACCGCTAGTTCTAATAATCAATCAGGAATTGTTCTATCATCCTCTCAAAATAACACTTTGACAAATAATACTTTAAGTTCAAATAGTAATGGGGTTACTTTAGATTCGTCAGCTAACAATATTTTAACAAATAATACTGCCAATTTAAATACCAATGGTATTTACTTATCTTCATCTTCTAATAATACTTTAATAAACAATACTGCTAGCTTAAACAATTATGGAATTAGATTAGCGTATAGTTCAAATTCTTTAATTTTAAATAATTTTATATTTAAATCCAAAGGAAATAATTCTATCGGTATCGATATTTTAGCAAATAACACTACTGTACGTAACAATCTTATATTAGAGCAGTATCAGGGAATTTTTAATAGAGGTAGCGGAAATGTCTATGAAAAAAATAATTTTTTTAATAATTTTTACGGCTTTGTTTCTTGGATGTACGAAAATATTACTCTGCGAGAAAATAATTTAACAAATAACACATATAATTTTGATTTCGACTGGACCGATGACGGCGATTATAATTTGTCTATAGATACAACAAATTTAATAAATGGAAAACCTGTTTATTGGCTTAAGAACATAAAAGATACTGTTTTTGATGGCAGAACTTTAAATGCTGGCTGGATTTCTTGCGGAGGGTGCTCCAACGTAACTTTTACTAATTTTAAAATGAGCAATAATAGCCAAGGTATAATGATTTGGAATAGCACAAACATAACAATAAAAAATTCAAATCTTTCTTATAATATCAATGGTGTTCGATTAGGCGCGACATCTAATAGCTTCGTATATAACAATACAATAGTAAAAACACGAGATAACGCCATTGTTTTGTCAAACAACGCATCTTATAATACAATACAAAAAAATATTCTTTCTGATCTTTGCCTACGAACAGAAATGCTTCCTGGACTTGTTTGCGCAGCCATAGATAATGTTTGGTTAGGTTCTTCAGATTATAATTTAATTTTAGATAATCAAATAAATGCGAATATTACTTATTTTGGAATTCGCATTGCACCTTATTCTAATTTTACAAAACTAATAAACAACACTATTTTAAATGCAAAAATAGGCGTCCTACTCGAGAATGCGAGCTGCTGTTCAAATATATCTAAAAATACAATTCAAAATTCTTTAATTGGAATTTTATTGAATAACTCGAATAATAATTTGGTATATGATAATTTATTTAACAATAATTTAAATGCTTACGACACTGGAAATAACTTTTGGAACATCACGAAAACAGCTGGAAGAAATATACTAGGCGGACCATATGTCGGAGGAAATTATTGGTCCGATTATAACGGTACTGATTTGGATGGAGATTATATAGGCGATACAGAATTACCTTATACTTCTAATGGAAATATCGGTATCGGAGGAGATTATTTACCTTTATTAATACCTCCTGCTCCCGCACCTACGGCAAAAGAAAGAGTTTCAGTTGGAGGAATATCTGCACCAAAAGTTTATACCTTTGAAGAAGAAGAGACAAGCGAAGAATATTCGTTAAATGTGGGAGATATCGTTTCATATACTCAAGATAATGAAGAATATGAATTTAGATTACGCGGTTCTTTTGACTCTTTAAGAGAATTTGAATTTAATAACGAAATTTATAATTTCAGAGAAAGTGATATCGTTTTTATCGATGTAAATAAAGATGGGGATGCCGATTTAAAAGTTACTTTGTTACGTTTAATAACAAACGGAGCAAAAATAAGATTTGAAAGAATTTTACCAAAGGAATTACCATCGCCAATAGAAATAACCATAACTTCAATTTGTGGAAATGGTATTTGTGAAGAAAATGAAACTTATGAAAATTGTCCAAAAGATTGCTTACCTGGGCCTGCTGTTACATATTTTATTAGTAAAGATATGCTGCCAACCGCTTTCCTCATTCTTATAATACTTATCATAACATTTTTACTTATTAGTAAATATGTCAAAGCTAAAAAGTATAAAATTAAAAAATATAAAAAATAATTTTATCTATAATTTTTATACTAAAATAATCACTTGAAAGTTTAGAAATTTCTTTAAATAAAAATAAAAAATTTAAGGAATATGGCTTTACCTTTTTTAGGTGCTAAAGAAAAGAAAAAAATAAAAAAGAAATTTCCAAAAATTTTACAAGTTCAAAAAAGAGATGGCTCTTTTGAAAAATTTAAACCAGAAAAAATAACAAATGCAATTTCAAAAGCTTTTTCGGCTATCAAAACTAAAGACGGAATTATTTCTAAAAAAATAGCGAACGAAGTTGTTAAAAAATTAGAAGAAAAATTTGCAGGAAAAATTCCGCACGTAGAAAACATTCAGGATATTGTAGAGGAAACTTTAATGCAACACGGTTATGCCCAAGTCGCCAAAGCTTATATTCTTTACAGACAAAAAAGAGCAGAATTAAGAGCAGCAAAAGAACTTTTAGAAGTAAAAGACGAATTGAATTTAGGTTTAAATGCTTTAACAGTGCTCCAAAAGAGATATTTATTAAAAGACGAAAACGGGAAAATTATTGAAACCCCTGCGCAAATGTTTAGAAGAGTAGCAAGAGCTATCGCTGCTGTCGAGGCAAAATACAAGTATTCCAAATCTCAAATTAAAAATTTAGAAGACCAGTTTTATAATTTAATGGCAAATTTAGAATTTATTCCCAATTCTCCAACTTTAATGAATGCCGGAACTTCTTTAGGCTTATATTCTGCTTGTTTTGTTTTACCTGTACCAGACGATCTTAAAGGTATTATGAAATCTTTAAGCGATGCAGCATTAATTCAAAAAGGTGCCGGAGGAACTGGCTTTTCTTTTTCAAGATTAAGACCAAAAGGCGATTTAGTTAAAAGTACGAAAGGAGTTGCTTCTGGTCCATTATCCTTCGCAATGTTATTCGATAAAGTTACAGATGTTATTAAAGCAGGTGGGAAAAGAAGAGGAGCAAACATGGCAGTTATAAGGGTTGACCACCCAGATGTTATTGATTTTATAATTGCAAAATCTAATCCGGAAGTGCTTAGAAATTTTAACATTTCTATTGCAATTACGAATGACTTCATGAAAGCTGTAAAAGAAAACAAAGAATATCCTTTAATTAATCCAAGAAATAATCAAATTATTAAAAGATTGAATGCTAGAGATGTTTGGTCTTTAATAGTAAGCTATGCTTGGAAAACTGGAGACCCTGGTATTATTTTTATAGACGAAATAAATAAAAGAAATCCAACTGCGCACATAGGAGAAATCGAAGCAACAAATCCTTGTGGAGAACAACCTCTTCACCCTTATGAATCTTGTAATTTAGGCTCAATAAATTTAACAAAAATACTTAAAAAAACAGAAAGAGGCTATGAAATAGATTGGAAAAAATTAGAAAATATTGTGAAATTGGCTGTTAGATTTTTAGACGATGTTATAGATGCACAAACATATATCATACCAGAAATAGAAGCCATGACAAAAGCAAATAGGAGAATTGGTTTAGGAATAATGGGCTGGGCAGACATGCTTTGTTATTTAGGAATATCTTACGCTTCTAAAAAAGCAATTGTTTTAGCAGAAAAATTAATGAAATTTATTTCAGATACAGCTCATAAGGCCTCTTCTGAGCTTGGCAAAGAAAAAGGTAATTTTCCAAACTTTAAAGGAAGTTTATGGGAAAAGAAAGGTTGGAAATTTATGAGAAATGCAACATGTACAACAATTGCACCTACTGGTTCAATCTCTATTATTGCTGGTTGCAGTTCTGGTATAGAGCCCCTGTTTGCAATAAGTTATGTGAGACATGTTTTAGAAGGAACAAGATTATTAGAAGTTAATCCTGTTTTTGAAAAAATAACTAAGGAAAAAGGAATCTATTCAGAAGTGCTTATGTCTAAAATAGCAAAAAGTGGAAGTTTGCAAAATATTAAAGAAATACCAGAAGATGTTAAAAAAGTTTTTGTAACCGCCTTAGATATTTCTCCAGAATGGCACGTTAAAATGCAAGCAGCATTTCAAAAATATACGGATAATGCGGTTTCTAAGACGATTAATTTTCCACCCGATGCTACAACAGACGATATACGAAAAGCTTTCGAATTAGCGTACAAGTTAAAATGCAAAGGTATTACTGTTTATAGATATGGAAGTAAACCTGAGCAAGTACTTTATATTGGTGAACTAGAAAAAAAAGTTAAAGCTGAGGCAGAACCTTTTGTTATAGCGCCTTCAGAAACCTCTGGATGGTGTGCTAGCCCGCTTTGCCCAGTTACTTAATAAATTTTTAAAATCTTTCTTTATATTAAAATAAATGGACGCATATGTTTCAAACTTGATAAAAGAATTAGGAAAACAATTTAGAATTGAAATAGATCCGAAAAATCCTTCTCTAGAAGATAAATTAAAATTGATAGGCGCGTTGGACGAAACTGAAAACTACGAACTTCAATGGTACGCCATGGAAATAGCAGTTGGTAGAAGAATAGATGCGCAAGAACAAGAATTGCCTTTTTTATTTGCGACATATCTTTTAACAAAAACTAAAAAACAAGATCTAAGTTTTTATAAAAATTTGGCTGAACACTATGGCCAAAATTCTTCTTTATAATTCGCTTTAAAGTTTTCATATCTGGCAAGAACAAATAATAAGGAGCTTAGCCTGTTTAAATAAGCAGGAATTTCTTCAGGCAATTTCTTTTTTTCATTTAAAATCCAAATTCTTCTTTCAGCTTTGCGAGCAATTGTTCTCGCTAAATGAAGCCTTGCAGCAGCTTCACAACCATCTGGAAGAACGAACTTTTTTAATGCGGGTAATTTTGAATTTAATTCATCAATTGTTTTCTCCATAAAATCTATTTTTTCTTTTGTTATGTTTTTACTTTTAGTGCTTAAATCAGAACCGAGTTCAAATAATTCTTTTTGAATTTTTTTTAAAATTTTTTTGTTTTCATCGGCGCATGAAACAATTGAAAAACCTATTGTAGAATTTAACTCGTCTAAAACCCCGAGAACTTCAAACTCCAATTCGCTTTTTTTTATTTTAGCGCCAAACCAAGAACTAAACCCTTTATCTCCTGCACCAGTATATGCTTTAGCGACCATCTTTAAATAAGATGTTCTTTATTTATATATTTTATTTAAAAGATGAATAGTTTAAGGATTATTGGGTAAAGATTAAACCTTCTGAAAATTAATTAAGTAAAATTTTAAAAATTTGAATTAAATTAAAAAACAATGGAATCTTTATTATTGCTATACATTTCCAAAAAAGCAGATATCCAGAAAAGACTTTCCGAATTCGAATTAGCAAAATATGGTTCAGATAACCAAATTTTTTCAGAACTCGCTTTTTGCATTTGTACGCCGCAAACAAGAGCAAAATCTGCAAATACTGCTATAAAAAATTTGGTTGAAACAAACATCTTATTCGAAGGAAATGAACAGCAAATTTCCGAAATTTTGGCAAAAAACGGCGTTCGTTTTCATAAAAATAAAGCAAAATATATTGTGCAAGCGCGAGAAATTTTTACAAAAAATAACAAATTAAAAATTAAATCTATGTTAAACACAGAGGATGTTAAAGGATTAAGAAATTGGTTAGCAAAAAATATTCTTGGTATAAATATGAAAGAAGCAAGCCATTTTTTAAGAAATATAGGATATGGGAAAGATTTAGCAATTTTAGATAGGCACGTTCTTAGAAAATTAAAAGAACTTAACATAATAAAAGAAATTCCCAAACACATTTCAAAATCAACATATTTAGAATTAGAACAAAAATTAGCATTTTTAGCACAAAAATTAAACATCTCATTAGCAGAGCTAGATATGACTCTTTGGTCGGAGCACGGTAGCTTACCAATAGCAGAATTAAGATAGCATAGTTACATTAAATAATACTGGGCCGGCCAGGATTTGCACCTGGGACCTCCGCCTTTCTTAAAAGTTTGTAAGGGCGACGTCATAGCTACTAGACCACCGGCCCAATAGATTTTTATAAGCAACATTTAAAAACGTTATTGATTTTAAAAATTGAATGGCGAACAACATAGAAACTAAAATTTCGCAACAGCAACAGTGCCAAAATTGTCGAAATCTAGCGACTATTTTAATTACTTATTGCAATGGCGGTGAAGAAGAATTTTATTGCAACGAACATGCGCAAGAAAAACTAAGGTATGTTGCTGATATACGCACAATTTACACTATAACTAAAATTAGCCGAAAATAGCACCAAATCCTTCTTGCGCGGTTTCTTCTGATTTTTTGAATCTCTCTTTTAAATTTTCAAATTCTGCACCACTCAAACTTATCGCACCAGCGTCCAGAATTTGCTTTTCATTTCTTTTAAAAAAATCTTCACCAGCGTCTATTTGTAAATAGCTGTCTGTACTTTCTAAATTTAAGCTTCGCGCCTCTACAAGTTTATAACCTCTTAAAGCCCACTCGTTTGCAATCCATTTTCCTGTTTTTGGGTCTTTTCTATCAGGCGATTCTAAAATTGCTTTTACATATTTTAAATTTTGTGCAGGAATTTTATATATTTTAAGCATTTAAAAAATAAAAAGCATTGGTTTAAAATGCTTTCGAATGCCCCCGGCAGGATTTGAACCTGCGACCTTCCGCTTACAAGGCAGACGCTCTGCCAGTCTGAGCTACAGGGGCAACAAAATAAAATTTCAAAAGTATTTAAAAATTGTGCGGTTATTTATAAGATATGAAAAAAATAGCAGAAGGAGCAGAAGCAATAATCTATTTAGATGGTAAAAAAATAATTAAAAAAAGAATACCTAAAAAATATCGATTAGCAGAATTAGATAAAAAACTAAGAAAGGGTAGAACAAAACTTGAAGCGAAAATATTGAGAAGTTTAGCTAGAGAAAATATTTCTGTTCCATCAGTTATAGAAGTAAATGAAGATCAATGTATTTTAGAAATGGCTTTTATTGAAGGAGAAAAAATTAGAGATTATTTGCTTCGAACTTCTGACCATACTATTTTTGAACAAATTGCAAATCTTGTAGAAAAAATGCATTCCGCAAATGTCATTCACGGAGATTTAACAACATCAAACATGATTTTATGTAATGGAAAAGTATATCTAATAGATTTCGGTTTGGCAAATTATTCTTCTAGAATAGAAGATAAAGCGGTAGATTTACATTTATTAAAAGAATGTTTAAAATCAAAACACTATAAAATATGGGAAAATGCTTGGTTAGTTTTTTCTGAAAATTACAAAAATAAAGAGATATTAGATAGGGTAAAAATTGTTGAAAAACGAGGCCGCTATAAGAAAAAAGCACCGATTTAATTACTTTCTACCTCTTTTTTTAGCCCATTGTTCAACAATTATTTCTTTCCCGCAAAAATCACATTTAATTATGTACGCATTAGTTTGTTTTCTTTTATTATTTTCTTTTATCGTAATTTTTTGTCTCTCCAAAATTTCTTGTTTTTCTCCAGATTTTCCACAATGAGGACAAGTATATTCGATATTAAATATATTATCGCCTTCAAATCTCCAAATTACTATTTTTCCATTACCAATTGCTCTTTTAGTAAAATATGCAAATTTATCGTTTGCAGTAGGTTTTCTTAACACCATTTTTCAAAAAAAATTTTTTACTTTATAAAATTAACTAAAAAATATAAAACTAAAGAAAAAGAATTTATTTATTTTTACCGCTTTGATTTTGTTCCTGTTTCTGAGTTTTATTTTCTATACTTTCGTTTTTACCAGTTCTGTTTTGTTCTCGAATGCGTTCTTGAGTTCTATTTTGTATTTCCTCTCTTTTGGCAATTACTTTAGTTTCCACGGTTACGGCTTTGCCTATTTGAGCCCTTATCCTATTTTCTAATCTCGCTTTAACTTCTGGTGGGGTATTTGAGTTTTCCGCTATTTTAGCAGCGACTCTTTGTAGCGCAGCGATGTGGTTTTGCATACCTATTTGTATACCATAAATCGTTGTATTATCTTTTATTTGTTCAATGGTTTCATTAAGTTCTTTTAAAATTTCTTCGTGCACCTCTATTGCTCTTTCACATTCCATTGTTTTATTTCTCTCTTGCATTCTTTTCATTTCCACCAACCTTTCCCTGGCTATTTTTAATCCAAGTTCAGCTTTTTTCGGACCGGCCGCAAGTCTAAAGGCCAATCTGTCTAACGCAACATCAATTCCCCACAATGGACTATCCGGCGTTACTCCGGGGTCTTGATTTAACTCTGCTTCTACTTCACTTTCGTTAATTTGATTTACCAAAATAGGCACAGT
>JAWAPU010000023.1:0-9039 GCA_038894275.1 Candidatus Nanoarchaeia archaeon
GTCTACAAATTTTGTAGGATACATAACTATCTCTTTTGCATCATCTGCTTCAGAAGCCCAAAATAAAAATTCAAACATAGTAAATGCATTAATTTTATCAATTTCTGGATCTTCTTATGCAAAAGAAATTACCACTATTGGATATTTTATTTATCCCGAGTATGATTATTCCTTTACACCCCCCACTCTTACAGGTTATAAAGCAGTGACCAATTTGCGAATTAGGACAAATAAAATAAATGCTGTAGGTACTTTGTTAGATTTACTTGTCGAAAATGGAGCTACCGAAATTAATTCTATTTCTTTCAGTTTAAGTGAAAAGAAAGCGGCGCAGGCAAGAGAACAGGCGCTAAAAGATGCGGTAAATAATGCCAATTCAAAAGCAGAACAATTAGCAAAAGAGGCGAAAATCATCTTAGGCAAACCGGTTCATGTGGCTGAAAGTTATTCTATGCCTTACCTGTCGACTATGAGATATGCCGCAGGAACAACAATATTGCCTGAAGAAATAAAAGTAAGCGCTGCGGTAAGTATTAGTTACGAGATCATTTAATTTTTAGTAATCTTTTTTAAGTTCTTTTAATACTGATGTTTGCCCCCGTAGCTCAGTTTGGATAGAGCACTTGCCTC
Organism: Candidatus Nanoarchaeia archaeon; assembly: GCA_038894275.1. Taxonomy (GTDB): domain Archaea; phylum Nanobdellota; class Nanobdellia; order UBA10117; family UBA10117; genus JAWAPU01. The sequence goes on from JAWAPU010000023.1 coordinate 631, forward strand.
CTAAGCAAGGGGTCGTGAGTTCGAATCTCACCGGGGGCGCATCATTTAAAAACGCAAATTGATTAAAATGAATGCGCCGGTAGTCCAGTCTGGTAAGACACAGGCCCTCCAAGCCTGGGACCCGGGTTCAAATCCCGGCCGGCGCATAAGGCTAACATAAAGCTTTTAAACCTGTTTTTAAAATTCGCTTTATGAATTGGCCTGTTTTTAGTGTTATAATACCTGCTAGAAACGAAGAAAAAGTTATAGCCCAAACAATTAAAACTATATTGAATGTAAATTACCCGAAAGACCGTTTAGAAATTTTTGTTGTTATTGATGGTTCTTTAGATAAAACCGCAGAAATAGCAAGGCAGTTTAAGAAAGTGATTATAGTAGAAGAAAAAGAGCCTCGAAAATGTAAAGGTGATGCTTTAAACGCGGTTTTGCCTTTAACAAAAGGCGAAATTATCGCTATTATTGATGCAGATGTTAAAATTTCTAAGAACGCATTCAAAGCCATAGCAAAACGATTTAGAGATAAAAATATCGCTGCAGCAACAGGTCCGTGTCTTTCTTATAGAACAAATACTTTTGTGTCTAGAATAGTTTCTGTCGAAACTTCTCTTTATAATTTTATACAAAGAATTCTTTCCAAATTTAATTTAGATGCGCATTTGCATGGCGGCAATCTTTATGTTAGAAAGTCTGATTTAATTGCAGTAGGCGGATTTGATACAGAAACCATGTTAGAAGATTGGGAATTAAGCTTAAAAATTAAACAAAAACTTAATAAAAAAATTATTTTTGAGCCAAAGGCAGTCGCTTGGCAGTCAGAGCCACCAACAATAAGTGCTTTTTGGGGACAACGATATCGCTGGGCCAGAGGTACTTTAAAAGTCGCTAAAAAATATAAAAAAATTTGCTTTCAATATTTATTACACGGGTTTCCTTATTATTCTGCTCCTTTCAGCTTAGCTTTAAATTTTGGTCTATTTTCTTATATTTTGTTTTCCAGTTTCAAAATTTTAGATTTTGTTGTTTTACCTGCGTTACTAATCTTTTTGTTCTATTTTTGCTTTGCATTTGCAGCAAAATTAACAAATCATGAAAATTTGCGTGATATAGCTTATATACCATTATGGTTCTGTTTTTGTTGGATAGAATTTTTTATTGCTGCAAAAGCTTTTATAGACGAAAAGAAAAAAGTGGAATTTAAATGGTTCAAAACACCCAGATAGCGATAAAGTTAAAAATCAATATTGTTTTAAAATCAAAATGAAGGTTGGCGTTTTATACACAGGTGGAAAAGATAGTACTTTTGCTACGTGGCGAGTCATGCAACAAGGAAGAGAGATAGCTTGTTTAATAATATTATTGCCAGAAGATTCTTATTCATATATGTATCATACTGCCAATATGAGCTGGGTTCAAAAACTTCACCCAAAAGCATTAGGCGTCCCAGCAATTTGCCAAAAAACTAAAAGTGGAAAAGAAAATGAATTTAATGCTTTAAAAAAAGCACTTCAAGCAGCTATTAAAAAATATAATATTCAAGGCGTTGTTTCTGGCGCCAACGCTTCTGAATATCAGCAATATAAATTAGAAGCTCTTTGTGCAGATCTTGGTTTAAGGAGTATTGCCCCTCTTTGGCACGTAGACCCAGAGACTTATCTTACTGAAATTATAAATTCAAATTTCGAATTAATATTTACTTCGGTTTCAACAGAAGGAATGGGTGATGCTTGGCTTGGTCGAAAATTGGATAACGCCGCTTTAAATGATCTTCACGCTCTCTATTCTAAATTTGGTATTAATATAAATGGGGAAGGAGGCGAATACGAAACAATGGTTTTAGACGGGCCTTTGTTTAAATCAAAAATAGAAATATTAGATGCAGAAAAAGTTTGGTTTGGAGATCACGGAGTTTATAAAATAAAAGATGCTAAGTTGATTAAAAAATCAAAATAAAGGTAACTCGCCCGTTATTTTGTCTATTTTTTTTTCATCTGCAGGCCCTATTCCTAATGCAGTTTTAGTTCCAGGTTTTACTTCTGTTAATCCGGCATCCGCAATTAAAACACAAACAAGTTTTGCATTTTTTGCTGCTTTGTATAACTTAAGCAAGTCCGCTTCAGAATTAACACTCAAAACTACTTTTTTAGCTCCTTCTTTAATCCAGCGAGAAACAACTTTTGGATCAGATTTCAACGCTCCACTTACTGCTGCATGTGCTGCCTGCGCCGCACTTTTACCTGCGCTTATTGCCAAATCCCTTCTTAAAACTAAAACTTGTTTTAGCATTTATTTTTCCTCAACGAGCGCGAATTCTGCACCACAATGTAAGCATTTTATTCGAATGTTTGTTTTATATGTTTGTGATGTGGGTATGGTACTTTTTGTTGCGCTTAGTGCAGCAGAACCGCATTTTGGACAAACTAATGTTTTTTCGGCCATCTTTTATTTTTGTATTTGCATATTTTAAACTTTTAGGTATATACATAAGTTTTTAAAATTTAAAAAATTTTTTAACTTATGGCCATTGTTGAGTTGCTAATAAATCTTATTTTTAGATTTGGACAAATATTAGCAGCTCCTCTAAAAAATCCAGATATGTTGTGGATTTTAGTTCCGATTTATATTAATTGGATTGCTACAGATTATTTTCAGGAAAGAAAAGGCACTGATTTCGGTAACGCCATTACAAATGGTATTGTTACTTTATGGGTTGGTGTTGATTGGATTAGACAAACATCACATAATTTTCAATTTAGCCTCTCTTTTTTTACAAAAATTTTATTGTGTGTTTTTATAATAATTTATTCTTTAATTATAATCGTAGAGTGTGCAAAAGCAAAAAAAATTGCTCATTATATAGGAAGAGTTAGAGAGGTTTCTTATTTTATGATTGTTTTAACTCCAATCATTTATGGCGTTATAAACGTAGATTTTATTACTATTGGAGCAATTTTGTTATTTTTCCCAATTTGGTATTTAATCGGAGAAATAATTGATAGAGCCTTGCCGCCACCTCCGGGAGAAGAGCAAGAGCTCGAAAATATGCCAGAGCTTAAAGATTTGCCCTCTGAAGTTCCTTCCTTGCCTGAAGAAGTTTCGCCAAAAATTTCAGAATCTGTTAACGTAGAAAGTGTACAAAAACCTTTACCGCCTTTTTAACTTAATTCTTCTATGATGTTCGTGCTTATGACAAAGTTTTGTTACGCCTCTTATTTGCTCAGATTTTACAGATATGATAATATAGTCAGCACGTTCCTTTTTATCAATTGCACAAATTCTTGGCCTATTAAGCGTTCTATATAACTTAGTTATAAGATTTGGCGCTTCTTCATATTTTATGATCACGTATCCCATTATAGGTCTTCCATTAAAGCACTAATTAATAAGGGTAATAGTATTGTAGCCTCCCCTTCAATAGTAATATGAGGTGCGCGTTCTTTAAGTTTTCCCCAACTTATTGCTTCTCTTGTTTGTGCACCAGATAAGCTGCCATCCCATTCAGGAGCAGTCGTTATATAAACAGCATAATCTAATCCAGATTTGAACTGCGCCCACCAAATAGTATGATGCTTTGAAATTCCGCCACCAATCATTAGAGCACCTATTTTTTTAGCATCAAATATTAATTCTGCTAATTTTTGCTCATCTTTTAAAGGATCTATTTTAAATTGTGTTTTATTTGAAAAAAGCCATATTTGAGAACCAACAGCTCCGTCTGTTAAACCGGGAATAAAAATAGGTATTTTATTTTTCCAAGCCCAATATAGTACTGAACTTTCTTTATTTTTTTCATTTTCTAAACTTTTCCCCATTTCCCATGCTAATTCATATGAAGAAATACTATCTTTCCCACCATTTTTCAATTTTTCTAGAATAGGTTTCATTTTTTCTTCTATTATTGTGGCATAAGAATCTTTTGGAATAACAACACTTCCTAATCTAAACAAATCTTTTTTATGTAATTCTTTGTCATCAAGCATAAAGTCCCCCTCTAAGTAAGGTTTCCAAATTCTTGCAAAATCATGGTCTAAAAATCCACAAGTAGTTATTACTGCATCAAACAATTTATTTGCCAAAAGATCCTTTATTACACCGCGCATACCTGTCGAGAGCGGAGCTGCTGGCAAAGATAAAATTTTAAAACAATCTTTATCTTTAACCATTCTTTTTAATATGTCCAACCCAATTGCTAATTTTTTAGCCGTAAATCCGCCAGATTTGCCAAATTGGTCTAAAAGCTCACTTACTTTAATTCCTTTTCTTATTTCTAAATCTTTTACTTCGGTTTTCATAAGAATTCGAATCTAAATTCTCTTAAAACCTTTTTGGTTTTTTGAATCAAGCTTTTTTTCTACCTCGCTTAATGCTTTTTTTCCTGCTATTTCTTTTTTCTTTAAGTTTTTTGACAACTTCAAAACTTTTTCTTCAGTCTTACTTTTCGCGATAGTATTCAGAGGTTTTTTAATCTGCAAATCTTCAACACCACTAATTGTTTGTAATTTTTCTTTTAATTCAATAATTTTTTGTGAAACATCTTCAATTTTTGGTATTTCTTTTGGGGGTATTTGCTTTTCTAATTTCGGAGAAGGCGTTCTTAATCGAAGCGCGTGATATGTTAAGGAAATAATTAACAAAATAATCAAAGTAAATGCAAATATAAGCACCGGCAAGATTGGAAGATATTTTACTTCCTCGACTTTTGGCGGCGTTATTTCTGAAGGTTTTGGTTGAGGAGGTGGCGTATATACCACGGCTGGTGGGTATGCCACTATTGCAAACGTGCTCAAGCTTTCTGAAGTACTTTCAAAATAATAATATTGTGCATCTTCAGAAACAAATTTTGTTGGCAGTTCAACCCAAGCGCCGGCAAGAGTTTCATATCTTTCTAACCTTACATCGCCTAAACTTAAATTCTTTGACCTAAGATTTTGAATAGGGACTTTGAATTGAATTATTATTCTTGCTATTTTTTCTTTTGGAATGTTGTGCTCAAAGGAGAAATAGCCAAAGACAATGCCGTATGGTGTTTTAGTTGGAATGTTAGTTTCGTTTCCAATGGTAAGAATTCTAGCATTAATAACTGGAGAAGAGATATTTATTTGTACATTTCGTAATAGTGTGCAATCATGCGAATAAAATAATGAAATTGGTTTTTCTGGTACCGCTTCTCCATCATAAGTGCTTAACCACTTACATTCAAATGGAGGTGAATAACCGAAAACCGCTCCTGTGGGTGCCACCTTGCAATCTTGCGGACAATTGGCAGAAGTTTCCATTGGAGGTTCGCAAATACCGTTTCCGCATCGCGAAATATCTTCTTGCCTAATTTTAAAACCATTAACTATAAAATAAAAACCTTCATCACCAGACCAACTTAATTCGACCTCTTCGTTAACTTTTGTTCTTTTTACGTCTTCCAAATTATCTGCTGAATTAAATAATCCTATTAGAATATATGGGCCATTATAATTTATGGCATTTCCGTTATGGTCTTTTGCAGAAATTATTTTTGCTTTTATTTTATTTTGCAATTTTGAATAAATTAAAGTATAATTTCCTTTTAGATAACCACTAGTTAAATTTAATTGGTAAATTGTTGAAAGATCTTCTGGCGAATCGCCAATTGCTATTGCAGGTATGCCTGGAAATCTTGCACGCAAGTAACTTAAATCAATATCGCGTACCAAGCACTCTCCCAGTGGACCTTTAATTTCTGCCCCCAGCCCCCTCGGTCTAGGTCTTGGTACTTTTTTTCCAAGCATATTTATAGGTAAAATATGTAATGGTATTTGTAAATCGCCAATTTTATAAAAAATACCTGCATATTTTCCTAGTAATTCGCTGTTCAGGTCCTCTGCACAAATTTCTACGAAGATATTGGGATTCTCTAAAGAGCCATCCGCATAACTTTTTGTTTGGGTATCATAATTTAGATTTAATGTATCGCCGTTTACATCCACTAAACGGGCGCTAGTTATCATTGCACTTGCAGAAGCTATAGCTAAAGTTAAAATTACTAAACTTATGATGCTTATTTGAATTGATTTTTTTCCCATTTTAATCTTTTATCCATTTTTGCACATTTCCAAATATTTGAACTGCAAGCTCTATTATTTGCTTAACCCAGGAATTATAATTATAAGAAATAATACTATTTCTTTCGTTTCCTTGTGGATCAAGAATCGTGTGATTTAATAAAAATAAATCGTACTGATCTATTAATATATCTGTGGAAGGATCATATAATTGTAGTTTTTCGGTATTATTGTAAATTTCAATGTACATTGAATAATTTCCTACGTATTGCGAAACATTTAGATAGTTATATTCAGAATTTACTAGTAGTTTATTTCCTAATGGAATTATTGCTAAACTTGCTTCGCCAGAAGAATTTGTTTTAGTTTCTGCTATGGAATAGGAAATAACTCCGTATTTCTCAGAATTTTGTTCAAACCCTTGTATCGGTGCAAACAAATTTAATCCATTTTTTTCGACAATTTTTATGGTAATATTTGGCAAATCGGTATTATTGTCTGAATCTTGAATTTTGACCGAAAAATTATATGGCACGCCAGGTATTGGGAAGTCATTATTGATTTGTCCATTAATAAACGTTGTTAAGCTATATGTTTTTTTAATTGTAAAGTTTGCAGTTTTGTTGTTATTATTTAAATTGCAATCTCCAATACCAGAAGCATTAATTATTGCTAAGATTGTATGCACTCCAGAAGAAAAACCTGTTGTATCGTATTGCAAAGTTGCGTAAGTAATAGCATCAGCAGATAAATTTGCTATGTTAATATTACCAATAAGCGAACCACCTTCATAAAAACTAATATTAAATGGTGATGTTACATCTACATTATTTGCATTTTTAATTGTAGCATTTAATATCACTAATTCACTTTGAAATACTTCGCTCGGTGTAATTGTTAAATTTGTTATCGAAAGATCTGGACCAATGCAAAATGCGTGCGGAATGCCATTAACAATCAAATATTTAATCACAGTTTTATTGTCTTGAGGATTTGTTACGCCTGTATATAATGTATTCATTACGCCAGGACTAGTTTTATTTCCATTTTCACAATCGTAATATAATAAAGAACTTTCATTAATGTCGCAAACAGCCATTAAAATTCTTTCTTTTGAAACAGCAGCCCCGCCAGGCCATATTTCTCGCTCATCAGAAATTGTATTTCCAAATATTTTTGTAACATTTACATTAATATTTCCCGTAGTTTGATTATAAGTTAGTTGATAATTGTTAAATAAATAACGGCCTTTTAGCCAACTTTTATTTCCAACAAAAATAAAGTTATCTGTATCAAAAACATCATCGGCTGAAACCACCGCATAAATATAACCTGGATAAATTGCATAATCTGAAAGAAAATCCCAAGTGGAATTTATATAGTAGCAATTAGAAATATTGTTATCAAATACAGAAAAATTACTTGTTGCAGTTCCGCCTAAAGGTAAAAAGACACTCCAGTTTCCTATTTTGTAAACAAAACTACCATATTTTCCAGTTAAATTTTCATCTGCACAAACACTTAAAGTAATATCTGGATTTCCTCCAGCGCCGTCTCTGTATGCTTTGATTGTTTCTGGTTCATAGCTCATGTTTATTAATTGAGCGAGATTACTTGCATTAACGATGGAAGCATTATAATAAGTAATAGCATTTACAGAGGTTAAAGCAGACAAGATAACAAGTATTGCAATTAAAATTTTGCTTTTTTTTGTGGCCATAACCTTTTTTAATACCATTTTTATCTTTTTAAATATTTACGTTTTTAGCCAATCCTTTATTCTTAAATATACAATAGCTATTTTATCTTTAAAGTATCTTATGTTATCTTTATTAACTATATCTTGCGCACTTCCTGATACTTCTGGAAAATTGCATTGATCTCCGCAATTATAATTTATTGTTAATATGTGTGCATTATTTTTATATAATCTTATAGCAATATCATACAAATTATTAACACCAACTCCTCCAGTTGGCACTATTGTGAATTTCAAATTACCCATACTATTTGTTTCTACGCAACCAATTGCTTCATTACTTACGTTTGACTCTATGTTTTGAGGCAAAATAAATGGAGGGAATCCATTATACTCTGAGGCACAAACCGTTATATTTTCTGCAGGTTCACTATCATTATAGACTGTTATATTCAAAACCCAAGGTTTGCCAGCTGTTAAGTTCTTTTCGAGATAATTACATTGAGAAGTAGAAATGTCACATACTATGTTTATCCATTCCCCTCCACCTACAGCCAACCAATCTTTAACTCTTAAATATGCTATAGCTAATTTATCTTTATAATAAACTATATTTTGCATATTTTTTACTGTTATTTTGTCCAACGCTTCTGGTAAATTATTATTTTCTACTTGCAA
>JAWAPU010000024.1:0-8157 GCA_038894275.1 Candidatus Nanoarchaeia archaeon
TTACTTGTTCTAAATTTGATAACGGGGAATGCCTTACTTGGAAAGAAAACGGAAATTACAAGACGTTTTATAATGTACATTATCCTTTTTTATTAGAGATTAACTATAACGATACCACTAAAGCAGCTTTTCCAAAGAATAGTGATTATGCTAAATTTTATTTGAGCGAAAATGATGAAGATTATATTAATGAAAATTACCTGTTAAATCTTTCAGGTTATGTTTGTTTTTAAAAAAATGATTAGATAAAATCGGTTATTATAAAACCTATCAAAAATCCGAGAAGAAGTCCTATTATTGTTCCATGCACAAAATCCACCCAATCTTCATGAGCCTTTACTGCTAATCTGAATGGCAATTTTCGATTAGGCATTGTAATTTTTTTATATATGTTTTCAGAAAATAACCATTTTTTAAAATAATTAAAGCTAAGGTTTATTTTTGCACCCAATTTTGATATTGTGGCCATTTAAAAGTTTAAAAATACCAGATTATTAATTTTTCCATGACCTTGGAGCATATAAAAAAAGTATTTAAACCTAAAAATATTTTGGGCATATTTTTTACACTAATTCCGATTTTAGAATTTTGGGCAGAAGGTTATAAATTAGCATATGCCAAAATACTTTCTCAAGGAAGTTTTGAGTTACCTAATTGGAAAGACTTTAAAACTTTATTTAAAATAGGTTTTTTTGCAAGAGTGGTTCAATTATGTTTTTTAAGCGTGCCTTTTCTATTAATTTTATGGTTATATACAAAAAGTAAATTTGTAGCCGCGCAAATGCAAAATCTTGCTTTTGTTAATTCTCAAACATTTCTATTACATCTCTATTCTATTAGACAAGTCGCATTGTTTTTAGTATTTGTTTTGGCTATTGTTTGCTTTTTCATGCCCGCATTTGTTATTAATTATGCACGAACGCAAAATTTAAAACAAGCCTTTTCTAAAAATATTTTTCGGAAAATTTTTACAAAGCACCACATTCTTGGATGGTTATTATCTTCAGCAGTGTCTATTGCTTGTTTAATTCTATTGTTGCTTTTATTCATGCAAGTAACATCTTTTTTTGCAAATAAAATAGAAACTTATTCACCTTTTTTGACTTTAGTTGTAATTTTAATATCTGGAGTAATTTTATGGTACCCAAGTTTTCTTTATTGGGCTATTTTAGGAAATGCTTGGTATAAAATTGAAAAAGATTTGGAAGAAAAAAGAAGCTTAGAAAGCTTAGGTGTAAGTCAAGAAATTTATTAATTGCTACGATACTATCAAAGTAGAAGTTTGTTTAACTCCTTTTATTGTTCTTATTGTTAATAATAGAAAATCTGAAAGTTTTTCTAAATCGTCGATATTTATTTTCGCAATTAAATCCCATTCTCCATATATTAGCTCTACTTCTTCTACCTCATCTAAATCTAAAAGAGATTCTAAAACTTCGCGTTCTGCTCCTGCATCAGCACGTATTAAAACATAAGCATACACCATATAAAATAAAAAGCAGTTAAATTATTTAAAACTTTTTAAAATTAAAAATATAAATTTAACGTATGCCTACAAATGTCGGACCTGAATATTTAGCAGCAGAAGCTAAATATAGAGAAGCAAAAACCATAGAAGAAAAAATCTCAGCTTTAAAATTAATGCTTGCTACTGTGCCGAAACACAAAGGTACAGAAAAACTGCAAGTGCAACTTAAAAAAAGATTAGCAAAATTAAAAGAAAATTTAGAAAAATCAAAAACCAAAGGTAAAAAAAGTTTTACTATTAAAAAAGAAGGCGCAGCAACTATTGGCTTTATATCTGCACTTGGAACATTAAAAAGCAAAATTTTTGCTAAGTTAGCAAACAGTTCTTACAATGGTGAAAACAATTACGGTTTTCAAATGAAAATGATATCTTTTGAAAATATTTGGCTTCAAGGTATCGATTTTCCGGCGATTTATTTTAATTTTCATGAATCGTCTTTAGCAGGCCAAACTTTTAGTCTCTTGCAAATTTGTGATGTTTTGGTTTTAATCGCAGATTCAGAGAAAGAATTAGATCTTATTAAACAAGAATTAAACTATTGTAAAAATTTACCGGTTCTAATTACAATTTCTTCGGATGTAGATTTAGAAAATTTAAAAAAAATGATTTGGTCAAAATGTAATAAAATAAGAATTTTGACAAAAACTTCAGGGAAAATAGCAGAAAAACCAATAGTTTTAAAGAACGGGTCAAAAATAAAAGATTTAGCAAAAGAAATTCATCAAGACTTTATAAGAAAATTTAAGTATGCAAAGATTTGGGGACCATCAGCAAAATTTCCAGGGCAGAGTGTGGGTCTAGAACATGAATTAAAAGATACGGACATAGTTGAAATATATACTACTTAAAATGGGCGGCAATATAAAAGGGTCAAATGCTGAACGCGAATTAGTTACTCTTTTATGGGGGCGCAATTTTGCAGCAATAAGAGCAGCAGGTTCTGGCGTATCGAGGTTTTATTCTCCTGACGTTTTGGCAAGTAACGGCTCAAAAATATTGGCGATAGAATGCAAGTCTACGAAACATAAATATCAATACTTTGAGCCACAACAAATAGATGATTTATTAAAATTTGCGAAACTTTTTGGGGCTGAGCCTTGGCTCGCAGTTAAATTTTCTGGAGAATGGAAGTTTTTCAAACCGGAAGATTTAAAGAAAACACAGAATTTTTATGTAATAACAAAAGAAGATAAAAGCAGACTTTTACAAGAATTTACAATTTAAACGCCCATTTTTTTCTTAAATATTCTGCGCTCTTTTTATGTTTTTCTTTTAAGTATATTAAAAATAAAAAAATTAGCAAAGTACAAATTAATGGCAGTACTAACAAAAATATAAGCAAAAAAGAAGCTCCCAGTAATGTTTTAACAGCCAAATAAATTAATATGCTTAAAATAAATATAAAAATAAGTGATATAAACAAACTTAAATTTATTAATGTTTTTGAAACATTTTCGTGAAAGTGCACAGAAAAAGGTTTCCTAATTTTATGTTTCAACATAAAGTCCATATCAAATTAAAGCATTTTTAATTAAAAAAGTTTACCTAATTTTTCGCCAAAGTTTTAAACCATTTTCAAATTCACCTAAAGAACCTTTTTTAGCATTATTTTCGTTAAAACATAGTAAGTCGCCAATTTTATTTGGATTAAATATCATCACAGGCACAAAATCTCTTGAGTGCGCTTTAATTATGCAAGGAGTGCTATGATCTCCGGTAACACAAATTACACAATCTAGCAAAATTTTTGAATTTGCTAATTTTGAAAAAAATAACTTATCCAACTTTTCAAAATACTCTTTCTTTTTCAAATAATCGCCAAGATGTGAATATTTATCTGGATTTTTAAGATGAACATAAACGCCGTTGTATTTTATTAAAGCATTTTCGATTTGATCAAAAAGATTTTTTAGCCCTTTAAAATTTATTAATTTCATTCCAGAGAGTTTTGCAATGGCTTTTTCTGCAGGCATTTCCAAAATTGCAGCCCAATTTTTTCTTTTTTTTAATTTTGGTATTTTGCTACCCGCGCCTCTTAATAAAATAGTATTTGTTACATTTCTAAATTTGCTTTTGTTTAAAATTTCTTCCGCTAATTTTGCGTAATTATTTACTATTTCTGCAGTTTTTTTTGAATCTGGAGCCAGCGCTTTGCATTCAGGTATTTTCACATCACTTCTATTCGGGATTGCTTCAGAAACAAAATTTTTATAAATTTTATATCCTGGGTGCCTATTCGATATTTTTGGGTTTAAATTTTTACCATGCAATATTAAAACAGCTCGATAATCTTTTGTGTGATGAATTTTACACTTCACGTCCTTAATCTTAACTAATTTCGAATTAAGCAAATTACATATTTTTTTACCAATATTATCAGTTACTTTAGCTTCTATATTTTTTAATAAACCATTTTCACAAAAAGCAAAATTAACTCTTAAAGCAATTTCATTTTTTTTAACAGATATGTTTTTCCCAAAAGCTTCTAAAGGGCCTCTGCCAAAATAATGTTTGAAAGGATTATAACCTAAAAGAGATAATGTCGCGGCGTCTGATTCTGGCGCAAAATTTTTTTTAACAGACCAATGAACGCCTAGTTGTGATTTTTTTGCAAGAGCATCCCAATACGGTTTGTTCGCAGCAGCTAAAGGAGTTTTATTATGTAATTCTTTAATCGGTCTATCTCCTAATCCGTCAATTATTATGTAAATTGTTTTCATTTCCTCTCTTTTATTTTATACGGGTTATTTGCTTCGACAAAAGTTAAACCATTAGAAAGTTTAAATCCAGATTCAGCATAAATTGTAAATAGGGGGTCTCCTTCTTTTACTTCGTCGCCAACTTTTGCTTTTAACAAAACCCCTGCACCTTTATTAAATGGTGCGCCCAAAAATCTTCCTAACCGTTTAACTAGTTCATTATCTATTGCTTGAATAACTCCTGTTTTTTCTGCACAAATTGTTTCGTCATATTTTCCAATTTGTATTTTATTAGACGCTATATTTGGATTTCCACCCTGGGCTCTAATAATTTCTTTAAACTTTTCTAAAGCTTTTCCTGAATTTAATATCTCCTTTGCTAATTTCAAACCTTTTCCTTTCGCAGCTTTTTTTCCTTCTTCTAAAAGTAAACTTGCAAAGTAAAGTGCTTTATTTTTTAAATCTTGAGGCGCATCTTTAGCGTTTTCCAAAACTTTTAATACATCTATGCATTCAAGAGCAGGACCAATTCCATTTCCAACTGGTTGAGAGCCATCTATTTTTACAGATTTTATCGAAATATCTAATCTAGAACAAAGCATTAAAAATTTTTTTTCTAATTCGCTTGCTCTTAAACGAGTACATTTTGTTCCTGGGCCATACGGAATTTCAAGAACTAAATTTGTAATTCCTAATGCGCGTTTTTTGGCAAGGATGGAAGAAAGCAACATCTCAGTAGGATCTATTTGAAGCGGTCTTTCAATTTCTATAATGATGTCGTCTGCAGGAGCTATATCTAAAGCTCCGCCCCAAACAACGCAGCCTTTATGTTCTAAAACTAAATTTTTAACATCATCCAACTTAAAAGATACTGGCGCCAAAACTTCCATAGTATCGGCAGTGCCAGCAGGGTCGGTTATCGCTCTTGAAGAAGTTTTAGGAATATAAAGTCCTGCCGCGGCAACAATAGGTACAACAATCATTGTTATTCTATTTCCTGGTACTCCGCCTATGCTATGAATGTCTAAAACGGGTTTAACATCTAATTTTAAAGTTTGGCCGGTTTCAGTAATTGCTTTTGTTAAATGTTCAATTTCATCCATAGATAGTCTTCTAGTATAAATTCCTGTAACAAAAGATGCAATTTCCGCTTTTGTTAATCTATTATCCACTATATCTGTTACAATTTCATAAATTTCGTCTTTAGTTAATTCCAACCCTTCTAATTTTTTTCTAATCGCTAAAATAGAATAAGGACTTTCTTCAGGTATTATTGTTATTGGTTGATCGGCATCTAAATTTAACATTGCTCTAACCTCTTCGAAAACGCCAATTTCATCGTGTTTTAATTTTGAAGAAACATTTACTATCGCAACACAATATTTATTTTCAGACATAACTCGCACACGATCGTTTGGTTTGACGTCGAGATCTTCTGCAGCTTTAGGGTTTAACACTACAATAAACGGTCCTCCCGTTTCTATGTTAAGTAATTTTGCTTTTAGTCTCATATTTCTTTATGGCCAAATTCAAAGCCAGAAGTATGTAAAAAAGCAATTATTATTATCATGAGCGCAGGGCCAACTATCACACCAACTGGTCCAACTAATATAACCCCTCCTAGTGTCCCTATTAAAACGAACAAAGGATGAAACGCCGCCCATTTGCCGGTGTAATATGGTCTAACAACATAGTCTAAAAATGCAGATATTCCTAAACCATATGCTCCAAATGCAAGGCCAATTTCTATGCGGCCGCTTAAAATTAATATAACTATTACTGGTAAATATATCGCATAAGGGCCTATTATTGGCAAAATAGAAAGTAAACCCGCGCAAATTCCAGCGAGTATCGGTGCCGGCAAACCAAAAATTAAAAAGCCAATAACAGCAACAAGTGCTTGTAGCAACCCGATAAATAACCAAACTTTGATGAAAGATTTGAAATATTTTTCTAAATCTTCAAATAAGTGTTGTTTTTTATCTGAAGGTAAAGGAGTAACTTTTTTAAACCAAGCATATATTTGCTCGCCATCTTTTAAAAAATAAAACAAAGATATCGTGAAAACAAAAAGAGATAACAAGAATTTTGGCAGCGATAGCACCAGTTCAGAGCTCCAAAGTATTGCTTTTTGGATTAATACGCTTATTAAATTTTCAAATGCAGAACCAAATTCCGGATTGGCGACAAACCACGACTTGATATTTGCTTTACTGATTATTAAATAAACTTTTCCTAATTCGTTAAGCAAGGATTTGCTTCCTAAAATTAAAACCCCGACAAAACCAATTAAAACTAAAATGGTTAGTAATCCTGCAGAAATATTTTTTCCTAATTTTGAACTGAGCTTTTTATAAGGTCTATATAAAAGTGCGGCAAATACTATTGCAATTATAAATGCAGAAAAGAAAGGTTTAAGTAATAAAAAACCTAATGCTAAAGCAACAATTAAAATTATTGCAGAAAGCAATTTTTTTGAATTAGTGGCCATAATATTTTTATGATTTTACGTATTAAAAATCTTTTCTAAAGTTCTTCAGAAAGATAAAGAGGCATCAGTGCAACAGATTGCAAAATTACTGTCGGGTTTGCACTTCTCAATTTTTCTAAACTATGAACTCCTGTCAAAACTGCTATTGTTTTTACTTCGCCATTTTTTCCTATTAATATATCATAAGTAGTGTCGCCTACAACCCACTCTATTTTTCCTTGAACATAATTTTCAATTGTGCTTAAAATATCTATATCTGGTTTTTCATGTATTTTATTTTTATCAAAAATGGCGTCAAACAAATTTTTATCTAGTTTCGCAGCTTTTAGTAAGGCGATTATTTCTTCTTCAGTGGAATGCGAATAAATTACAAGTTTAAATTTTTCTTTTAAAGAAGTTAATGCTTTTTTGACATGGGCTAACGGTTTTGCAATTTTGTATGTTCTTTTTATTAAAGCCTCTCTTTTCGCTTCAACAATTTTTTTAATTTTATTTTCATCTAAATCTGGAAAAATAGCTTTAACAATTTTTTCAGCAGGCGGGCCAAATTTTTCTATAATTTTTTCTTCAGGTAATTCTGGTAATTTGTTTTGCTTAAAAGCTATGTTAAAAGAAGCGGCATGCGCTTTATTACTGTCAACTAGAACACCATCTAAATCAAAACAAATGATTTTATTTCTTTCCATGTTTGTTAATTCTTTTAATTTTTAACGAGTATATGAATTCTCCTAAAATTGCAAAAAGCAAAAATAAATTAAGTGCTGTAAAAACTTTGCTTTTAATAGCCCAAGAATAAAAAGTTAAGAGCGCTAAAGCGATAATATATGTTAATGCAAAATGGCTATGTATGGCCAATTTGTGTTTAGAAACGCTTTCATAAGTTTCCCATAACCACGCAATTATTATCGCAATTGAACCTACTATTCCTAAAATCAATGTGAATAGATTTTCCATTTTATTTTATTCTCTGTTTGCCCCATAATTTAAGTGCTTTTGCTAGTTCTGGACTTTTTTTAGCTTTTTCTTCTAAAGTCATCCCTTCTAAAAATGCATCAACAGCGTCTCTAAATGCTTTAGCACCTGCGCCACTTCCATCGGGATGTCCGTGCACGCCACCGCCTACTTGCAATCCAATATTTGTGCCCAAAATATTCAAAACATCTGGGACAACTCCTGGATGCAACCCTCCAGAACTTACGGGTAAAACCGGTTTGATATTTGCCCAATTTTCGTCTAGAACTTCTTTAAAATCGTTATTTTCTCCGGAATTATTGCCTGATTATGAAAAAGGAATAGAAAGAATAAAAAAGGCAATAAAAGGAGAAGAGAAGATTTTAATATGGGGTCATGAAGATTTAGATGGAATTACAGCCACTGTGTTTTATTATAACATTTTAAAAGATTTAAGAGCAAAAGTTTCCTTTTATATTCCCGTTAAA
>JAWAPU010000025.1:0-7980 GCA_038894275.1 Candidatus Nanoarchaeia archaeon
GCGCCTGGGCCAGGGAACCTCGTTCCATTTTGTCCGCCTCTTGCGCGCACTTTAATGTAAATTTTTTTGACGCCTTTTTCAATGGCTGTTGCTGCAGCTTTTTTTGCAGCCATCATCGCCGCAGTAGGACTTCCTTCTAATCGATCTGATTTGACAACTTGACCGCCGGAGGCCAAAGCAATTGTTTCGCTTCCTGTCAAATCAGTGATATGAATAATAGTATTATTATAAGTTGCAAGTATATGCGCAATTCCAATTCTATCCATTTTCTATCGCCTCTGCTTCCCCAGCAAGGGTTTTTGTTTTTTCAGCATTTTCTTCGGGCTTATCTGGCTTTAATTTAGGAACAAAGCCAGGAACGAAACTTATTTCATCATCAACTCTTACAAGATAGGACGGCGAATTTAATTTTTTGCCATTAACCATAATCTTGCCGTGCACAATAAACTGGCGTGCTTGCTTTGGTGTTAAAGCCATATTTCGCTTAAATACCAAAGTTTCTAATCTCTTATCAAGAACGTCTTTTAATTTCAAAGATAAGACATCATCGAGATCCGCATCCTCTGCGAGAATACCATATTTATGTAAGCTTGCAAACAAAACTTTTTGTGCGTTTTCTCTTTTTGGCCCAGGTCGCATACCAATAAGTTCCTTTGCCTGATGTTGCCAGCCACGAATTATTGCACGCGCTTTCCAAATTTCCCGCATTCTCCTAATCCCGTATTCTTTTGCGAGCTTATGCTCTTCTTCGATTCTTTCAGCTTGCCAAGGATGTCTTGGACCTGTATATTTTTTCTTTTGTCTCCACATTTTTACTTCTTTTCAGCAGATTTTTTTTCTGCTGGTTTTGCTTTCGGTGCTTCTTTTTTCTTTACTACTCCTAACGTTCCACCAGTTCTGCCAGTTGTTCTAGTTTTTTGGCCTCTTACACGCCTACCAATTGAGTGACAATATCCTCTGTAATTTTTAATTTTCTTCAAGAATTTTATATCTAAATCTTGTCTTAATTTTAAAGTAGATGATACCAAATGCAAATTTTCTCCGGTTTCTAAATCTTTTCTCCTGTTAAACAACCAAAAAGGTATCTTATATTTAGCAGGGTTTTGCATACAATCTTCTATTTGTGCGATTTGCTCATCTGTTAAATAGCCTATCTTTTCAAATTTTGGCAACCCTAGTGCAGCACAAATGGCGTTAGACATCATAAAATCTATACCACGCACTCTTGTTAAAGCTAAATAAATACTTTCTTCCCCGTCGATATCTTTATCTAATATTCTAAGCAAAGGTCTAATCTCTCTTTTTTCCACTTTTTCGTGCATTCTAAGTTTATTTGCGTTTTTTTAGCTTTTTAAATCTTTGCTTAATCGATTTTTCATATAAATCGGTTTAAATTTTATTCTAATTTTTACAAGTAAACTTATACCGCCGCGGCAGGGATTTGAACCCTGATACCCTTGCGGGAACAAGCTCTCCAAGCTTGCGCACTACCAGGTTATGCGACCGCGGCATTATTTTTTTTAAACTTTATTATTTAAATTTTTACTTTGCTGCTTTTATTACCCAAAAGCCACCTTTTTTTGCTAAAACTTCCACTCTTGAAAATATTTTTTTCATTTCTTCAAGTAGAAATTTGCCGCCTTTTGTTTTACGTGCGACTATTTGCAAAGTCCCTTTTTTGTTTAAATAATTTGGCGCATCATTGATCATTTTTAGAACCAGATCTCTTCCGGCTGAAAATGGCGGGTTTAATAAAATAGTGTCAAATTTTTCTTCTTTCACAGGTTCGTATAAATTTCCTTGGCGTGCTTCTGCATTTTTTATGTTATTCAATCTAAGATTCTTTTTCGCCAGTGCTACGGCCCTTTTATTAATATCCGTTAAAATAACTTTACTTTTTGGTTTTAGTTTAGCAGCAGAAATTCCTAAGACGCCATATCCACAGCCCAAATCCAATATTTGACCCATTTCTGGAAGTTCGCATTTTTCAGCCAATAGTTTAGAAGCAGAGTCTACTTTTTTAGCAGAAAAGATACCAGGCGCGGATTTAAAAATAAAATTCCCCCCTCGAATTTTTTCTTTTATTAGAATTTCTCTATATTTTACTTTTGGTTTTTTTACATAATAATGCTCTTGATGGTTCATTTAAATTTATAAAAAGTTTTACTTTATTAAATCTTCTAAACTTATCGTATTTGACCAACGCTTTAATTGTTCCAAAGTTATGCTTTCCCATACTTTTGGATCGGTTATAATTATTAGATGGCCTTGTTTAGCTCTAATATTATCGGACAAAGAATATAAAAATTGGAATATGCTTTGCTTGGCCTTTTGGTCATTTTCTTCTCCGATTTTACAATAAAGATAGATATGTTCCAAACAATCGATAACGCAATTTTTAAAATCTTTGGATAGATTTAGCATATAATTTATTGACTGGGGGCAGATATAGATATGTTTCGCATCAGTTGCTGTTGAAATCATGTAAACATTATTATATCCATTCCAATTTTCTCTAGCACAATTATAAAGACCGAGTCCTCTTAACAAATACAAAGTGTCTTTATGTGTCATGTTATATTTTTTACTTATGGATTCTAGAAGCTCTTTAGAATAATTTTCGATATTTTGAGAATTTCCTAAAATCAAAATCGATTCCATTTTTATCTTAATTAGCAACACTTATTTTAAAATTTTCCTTTAATTAGCTTAAATTAAAACAACATCGGTTTTTATTGCTAGACCTTTATCGCTTAATTTTAATTTTTCAGCAGATAAAGTTGAAATTCCCAGCCCTAACAAATTTTTATTTTTATCAAATATTGCAACTACGTCCTGTTCTTTAATATCTGATGTAAAAGCTAAAATTCCAGGCACAAAAACAGGAGAGCCGTGCTTTAATCTTTCGATCACCACATCGTCAACGTATACTGAAGGTAAATGATGCACTGCGTTTTCAGGTTCTAAAATTATTTTTCTAATGTATTTCACATTTTTCGTTCTTAAATAATTTAAATAATTTTTTTTAATTTCTTTCAGCGTTATTGAATTTTCGATTTTAAATGGTCCTGCTTGTATTCTTTCCAGCGCAGTCATATGCGCGCCCACCCCCAAATAAGCCCCTATATCATGACATAATTTTCTTATATACGTTCCAGCTTCACACCCCACTTCAAATTTCACTTTTTTATCTCTTATTTCTTTTATCTTAAGCCAATAAATTTCTCTCTCTCTTAATTTTCTTGCCACAGCAGAAATTCTTGGTGGAAGTTGCTTTATTTTTCCAGTAAATCTTTGAAATGCTTCTTCTAATTTTTCTTTTGGAATTTCTTTATGGAGTTTCATTTCGCCAACATATACCTTTCCTGCTTTCGAAAGAATTGGTAATATTTTTACTGCTTTTCCCAAACCAATTGGAAGAACTCCTGTGGCGTTTGGATCTAACGTGCCTGCATGCCCTAATTTTGGCTGCTCTAAAATAGCTCTCAATTTATTTCCGACATGAATAGATTTTGGGCCTTTTGGTTTATTTAAATTAATTACTCCAAAATTTAACAAGTCTTCTGCGCTTCTTTTTTGAGGTTTTCCTAGTCGAATTTCTTTTTTAAAAATTAATTCTTGTTTCACTAATTCAAAGGGCAAAGGCATAAATTATTGCGATTTTTTCGTTTTTACTATTCTTTTCTTTTTTTCTGTTTTAACTTCTTTTGCTGTTTCTTGTTTTTCTTCTTTAGATGTTGTTTTACTTTCTTTAATTTTAGGAGCTGCTTTTGGTAAAACTTTAATTCCTAAATTTTCTAAGGCCCTAACAACTTCTTCATGAGTGGCGCTCTTTTTAATATCTGCTTTTTTTGGCAAAAATTTTAGATGCAAAATATTGCATTTTCTTCTTCGAGTGTTACCATCTATTAAAACATAATTTTTATCCAAGATGTCTATAATTAAACATTCAGCACCTGCATCTCTTCCAGCAATTTTAACTGCTAATTGACCAACTTCAACCATTTTAACCTCCAATTACGTAATCTCGAAGCGTTAAGGGGATAGATTCTTTTTTAATTAGCCCATACTTTAAATCGGTTCGCAATTTTATTATTTTACGCATGCAAGAACTACACAAGTATGCACCAAAAGGTCTCTGAACCGTTCTTTGAGTGCGATTTAATTTTTGCATTTTTTTGGGCCTTAATCTAGGTAAGCCATGCAAATAGTTTTTACAAATAGCGCATTTCGGTTTACCTGGAGCTTTCTTTTCATAATGAATTACCGTTCTTCCCCCAGGAGTTTTACGAGCCACCCTTCGCAATCCTTTTCTTGTTCTATATCTAGGTTCACCTTTCATAATAATTTTTGGCTCGCCTCTTGTTCTATGTTTTACGTGAACCATTTTGCTCTTTCATTAAGCGACTTTTAAAATCTTTCGAAAAGCTGTGCTAAAAATCATTGAAAAAATGATATAAGTTCCAATCCATCCTAAATGACCTTTCCAAAATGGAAGAGGTATTATTACCATGCTATTATAAATTTTACTCAATAGCGCGAATATGAGAATAAACGGAATTATTGTAATGATGCTTGGTCTCAAAGTTTGAGACATTAATTTTAAATTAATAGGTACTAACTTGTTTTGTAACTCTGCAGTTTTTTGTTGATCATTTTTTGCGTTTTTAAGTTCTTCTTGTATTTTTTTAGCTTCCTCTCTAAGGGCTTTTATTAAAGATTGGTCTGTAGCGTATTTGTAAACAAGTGTGCTCGCCAAAGAAATAATGGCGGATATTCCTACTATTGAAATGAGCGCATATTGTTGTAGAATTTCGACGAGTGCCATTTTACTCAAAACTTATAACTTTTTTGAGCATAGGATGCATTTCAAACGCGTGTTGCTTTGCAATATCCTCCCACATTCTATAAACTATCATTACAGACAATAAAATGCCAGTTCCACGACTTAATGCTCCGCCTAAATCTGCCAATGCGGCTAAAGCACCCACCGTAATCGCGCCTAAAATAGTTAAGGCCGGAATGTATCTATTTAAAATAGATTCTAAAACTCTGGGATCTCTCCTAAATCCAGGAATTTGAAGCCCAGATGCCAATATTTGGCGTGCTTGTGATTCAGCGTCCATTCCAGATGTTCTTACCCATAAAATTGAAAATACTATGGCACCGATTATCATAAAAGTTAAATAAATTAGTGCTTGGCCAACCATGGTCCAATTCGCTGAGCCTGTTATCAATGCAGGAATTATGTCTGGAGAATGAAGCCATTTCACAAGCCCGCTTGCAGGCACGTTTCCACTAAAAGTACCTAACCATGGGTGACCTGCGTTTTGTAATAATCGCGCCCAAAGTTGTATATTCGCCATTAAAGCGGCGATTAATATGACCGGTATATTTGATGTATATATAAAGCGCAAAGGCCATCTTATGCCAAAACCTCTTATTCGTCCAAACGAAAGAGGAATTTCTACCTTAATTGCTTGCACATATACCGAGATTAAAAATACCACAACAGTTACTACAATCGCGCTGATCGCTAAAATTGCGCCAGTGCTATCGCCAAGAGATAGCGCCTTGACTAAAAAAGGTATTTGTCCGATAGGCACATCCGGATTTTGTGGCGAAGGAAGTGGGTTGAATGCTCTTACAAAAATTTGACTAGCCACTCCAGCAACTATAAATAATCCTACACCAGAACCAAAACCCCATTTTGAGACGACGTCATCTAAAAGAACTATTAAATAGCCGCCGAGCGCCAATTGTGCAATTAATGCAATTTGGAGAAATCTGTATGTTAAAGTTCCAGCAAATACAGGGTCTGGCGCCAGACCGCCCATTAAAACATAAACTGCAGATTCAAAAATAATAAAAAATATCACTGCAATTTTTTGCATAGCGTGGAATTTAGCTCTGTTTTCCTTTTTTGTCATATCTATACCCATTAAACCAGAACCCACTAATAATTGCATAACTATGCTGGCCGTTACAATTGGTCCTATACCTAAAGATATCACCGAACCAAAAGAAGCTCCTAGTATAATTGATAAATATTCAAATTGTTGTAACGCATTTTGTCCCAATCCAAATAATGGCAGATAAGATAAAATAAAAAATAGAATCAAAACCAAACCCGTCCAAATTAGTTTTTTATTAAACGCAAGTTTTTGTACGTCTGGTTTTTTAACTTCTGGTAAATATGATGCTAACTTCGTCCACTCAACCATTTTATTGGAGTATTTTTCCCCCTGCTCGTTCTACTTTTTCTTTTACTTTTGAGGAACATGTAACAACTTTTATATTGAAAGGGGTTTTTATGTTGCCATTTGCAAGAAGTTTTGTATTACCTAACAAAGTCAAATCAACATCGTAGGGCGGCTTTTGGCCTTTTATTATGCCCGCTTTAACAAATTCGTCAAATTTGTCTTCTAAATCTGATAATTTCAATAAAATTACTTTTTCTTTATGGACACGCGACTTTACTTGGATGCCATGTTTTCCTATTCGCGGAAGTTTTTTGGCCAGAAATATTGTTTCTCTGTGCGCTCCTCTTTTTCCAACTCCACTACTCCTGTATGGTTTGTTACCTTTACCTCTATGTCTTTTTCCAAAACCGTATCCATGTGTTCTTATTCCCCTATATTTTCGCGAACTTTTTCTCTTTCGTACAACCATTTTAGACCATTCTTTTTAGCAAATCATTAATATTTTTTCCTCTATAGCCTAATGCGCCTCCTTGAGCAAAACTTGCTTTAATGCCTTTTCTTTCGAAGCCTCCTCGCGGTGGGCAAAGTCTAAAAAATGTTTTCAAACCCGGTATATCTTTTAATTCTGCTGCAAAATTGATATATTTTTTTGAAAATTCTTTTAAATCCATTCCTGTTTTACTTTTGACATATTCGTCATTTAAAGGTTTATTTCCCGCTAAGCGCCCTCTTTTTTCTAATAATAATTTGCAAGTTTCTTCATCTATTTCTCCAAAGGTTACAAAATCTTTCACTTTTTGAATCATGCCTAAAATTTGGGGTGTTGATGGCCAAAGACTACAATAATTCTTTCTATATATTTTTAAGTATTTTAAAGTGGTTCGAACGTCCGAGCTAAGATTGACATCTCCTCTTATGCGTATTACAGCTAATCTTACCTTTGTCATACACTCCCTCTATAAATTTTGCCTTCTACGATTCTGGTTTCGGACGCTTTTTTAAGAGCATCGAACACTGCTTTAATAAAATTAATTTTATGACGAGTCTGGCCATTACTTTTTGCCCAAACATCTTTATAACCTGCTGCGTTCAATACTTTTTTAACTTCTTTATCGCAAACCAATCCAGTTCCCTTTGGAGCAGGCATCAATTTAATCCTAACAGAACCGCATTTGCCTTCAACTGTAAATGGTAACGAGTGTGACATACCACAACCACACTCCCAACTTCCACAACCTCTTACTACTTCTATGATGTTTATTTTAGCGTTTTTAATTGCTTTTTCTCTTGCTAATACGGATTCTTTTGCTTTACCTAAGCCAATGCCAACATACCCGTCGCCGTTACCAACGACTGCTAAAGCTAAAAAATGAGGTTTGTTTCCTTCCGCAGTTTTCTTTTGTGTTTGTTTTATATCTTTTCTTTTTCCTCCACCGAATTTACCTCTACTTTGGCCAATTAATATAAAGTCTGTGATTAAATTAGGAACCAAGGCATCTACTATGCTTGGTTCTTTAATTTTCTCTCCTTTTGCGAAAATTTCTTTAAGCGAAGTTATTTGTCCTGAAGAAACTAAAGAACCTAATTTTGTTTTAAATTTAAATTCTTTTTTTGCCTCTTCTTTTTCTACAGGTTCTTCTACAATTGGTTCTTCAGGCGTATCGTATAATTTTTTTTGTCTTGCCATTTTATCCTATTTTTTCTTTTACCTTTTCAAATTTTTTAACAACATCTTTTTTAAGCCAATCTTCGATATGTTTACCTTTAATTCTTTCTT
>JAWAPU010000026.1:0-7529 GCA_038894275.1 Candidatus Nanoarchaeia archaeon
ATAAAGGAACTAAAATAAAAAAAATAAGGAAAAATTTCTTCATACTTTTTAGTATTATCGAACCTTTTTTTAAAATGACATAAATTTTTTAAGATAGATTTAAATAATTATTTTTAAAAAATTTAATAAAATAATTGATTATAAGGAATTTTAAAATATATTTTAAATAAAATTGACTTTTATAATATATCAAAAAAAAGATTAATTATGGCCTATTTTATTACAAATCTAAAAGAAAAAAATCTTAAAGAAAGGTTAATGGATCTGATTCGTATAAGTTCGGAACTTAAATTTCTTGTAGGTTTTTTTTATTTTTCTGGACTAAAAGAATTTTATGAAATATTAAAAGAACTATACAATAAAAATGAATTGCCAGACGAATTTTTAAAAATCCTTGTAGGTCTTAATGTAAGTGAGACATTGTATGGAATTATAGAAGTTGGCGAACCATCTCGTAACTATAGTAATCAGGATCTTCAAAACCAATATTTTTTATCTATTAAAAATTCCTTAGAGGCAGAGACATTTGATACTAAAGAATTTTATGAACAAGCAAATTTTTTCATTGAATTAATTAAAAAAAATAAGATCATAATTCGAAAAACTTATAAACCAAATCATTCAAAACTTTATTTTTTTAAACTTAAAGATCAAACATTAAGAGAGTCAGTTTTTATTACTGGTAGTAGTAATCTTACAAAATCTGGTCTTATTAATCAAAATGAATTCAACGTAGAAATTAGTGATTTTGGAACAAAAGAAGCAGAAGAATATTTTGATACCTTATGGAAGGAAGCAGTTCGCATTACAGAAGATGATAATATAAAACAAAAACTTATAAATTTTTTAAATAATGAAACTTTATTAAGAGAAATTACACCCTACGAAGCCTATGCTTATGTTCTTAAAACTTATTTAGACACTTATAAAGGTAAAGATATTAGCGAAAGAATTTTAGATATTTTTCAAGAAAATGGATATACTCCTTATGAATATCAATTAGATGCAATTAAACAAGCCCTATCCATTATTGAAAAGCATAATGGTGTAATTATAGCAGACGTAGTAGGATTAGGAAAGACTATCATTGCTTGTGCTGTTGCTTTTGAATTAAAAAAAAGAGGAATTGTGATTGCTCCACCAGGATTAGTTGGAGATGAATTTGAAAATTCTGGTTGGCAAGGCTATTTAGAAAAGTTTAGTTTAAAAAAATTAGGTTGGCAAGCTTATTCCCTTGGAAAATTAAAAGAAATCAAAGATAAAATATCAAAAACAAAAGATATAGAAGTTGTAATAATTGATGAAGCTCATCGATTTCGAAATCAAGATACAGAAAGCTATGAAGACTTAATAAATATATGTAGAGGAAAAATTGTTATTTTACTTACGGCTACTCCTTTTAATAATACTCCATCTGATATTTTTTCTCTTTTAAAATTATTTATAATCCCCAAAAAATCCACAATAACGATTAGTGATAATTTAGAATATAAATTTAAAAAATTTAAAAATACTTTTTATAAACTTTTTTATATAAAAAGATATATAAATTCTAATGATAATTCTAAAAAAGAAAAAGTTCTTAATTATTATAAAACTCTTTTTGGAAAAACGAATGTTGATCTAAAAAAAGTAGAAAAGCGTGCAAATTTACTTGCGAAAGAAATCAAATCTGTAATTGAACCAGTAATAATTAGAAGAAATCGATTAGATCTTCAAAAAAATCCTAATTATGAAAAAGAAATTAATCAACTCTCTATTGTAGATAATCCCAAAGAATGGTTTTTTGAATTAACCACAGAACAATTAAATTTTTATGAACGAGTGATTACTAAATATTTTGCTTTACCAGAAGAAGGGGGAGAATTCAAAGGAGCTATCTATATTCCTTTTCTTTATAAATTTGGTATTCAAGAATTTAAGAAACTTCTTGATAAAAATTCATACGATATAAGCGAAATTCTAGAAGAAGAAATAAAAGACCAAGATCTAAAAAAACTAGAAGCAATTTTTCAATATTATCAACAATTTAATTTATATGATTTTATGAGAAAGCTTTTTGTAAAAAGATTCGAAAGTTCTTTCGGTGCATTTAAACAAAGCATTGAAAATTTTATAAAAACCTTAGAAAATGTTCTTAAGTTTATAGATAAGAGTCAAAAATATATATTAGATAGAAACCTAATAAAAAAAATTTATGAAAAAACTGAAGATGAAATTAAAGAAGAATTAAATAAATACAAAAAAGAAATCTCAGAAAACAAATATCCAGAGTATCACGAAGTTTATGAATTAGATCAATTTAAAAATAAAGACGAGTTTCTTTCTGATATTAAAAAAGATAAGGAACTTTTTGAAGGAATTCTTAAAGAACTTGAACAACTTAAACTTACAGAAAATGATCCAAAAGCAAAAAAATTAGTAGAAGAACTCAAAGAAAGTTTAGAAAATGAACCAAAAAGAAAAATAGTCATCTTTTCTGAATATATAGATACAATAAAACATCTTGAAAAAATTCTTGAAGAAAATAAATTCAAAGTTCTTGTTGTAGCAGATAACTTAACTCAATCTAAAATTAAAGAAATAATCGAAAACTTTGATGCTTCCTATCCAGAAGATAATCAAAAAAACGATTATGATATTCTTCTTGCAACAGATAGAATTTCCGAAGGCTTTAATTTGAATCGTGCTGGAATGGTTATTAATTATGATATTCCTTGGAATCCAGTTCGTGTAATTCAAAGAGTGGGAAGAATCAATCGTATTAGTAAAAAGGTGTTTGATAAACTCTATATAGTGAATTTCTTTCCAACAGAAAAAGGGTCAGATTATGTAAAAAGTAGAGAAATTGCAGCAAGTAAAATGTTTTTAATTCACAAAGCATTAGGAGAAGATTCAAAAATTTTTGATATCAGCGAAGAACCAACACCTTCTGGATTATACGGAAAAATTCAAAAAAATCCAGATTACCTAGAAGAAGAAAGTTTTTATACAAAAGTTCTAAAAGAGTACGAAGAAATAAAAAATAAAATTCCAAATATAGAAGAAAGATTAAGTCAATTTCCAAGTAAAATTAAAATTGCACGAAAAAGAGAAAAAAATCAAATTTTTGTTATAATAAAAAAAATAGGAATTCATGTTTATTATAAAGATTTAACTAAAGAAAATAGCGAAGTAGAAACTAAAAACTTAGAAGAGGTTTTAGATCAATTAAAATCTATCTCCATAGAAGAAAAATCGATTTCTGTTAGTAATACATTTTGGAATGAATATGAAAATATTAAAAAACATTCGGAAGAAAAAATTTCTTATTCGGAAAATAGCTTAGAACAAAGATCAATCAATATTTTAAAAACCCTATTAAATAGCAATAAAAAAGAAATTGAAAATTACAAAAAATTTATTGAAATGCTTTTAGAAGATATCTTATATTACGGAACTTTGCCTTATTATACTTTAAGAAAAATTACAAATTTAAAAATTAATAAAACAGAATATTTATTAAAAGAATTAGAAGAATTAAAAAATAGCTTAGGAGAAAATTATCTAAATAAAGAAAAAATCAAAGCAATAAAAAAAGAAATTATCATAGCTATAGAGGATAGATATGAATAGTGATTTTTATTTTCAATTAGAATCACTAACTAAAAATTTTCAAATAGATACATTAGTAGAATTTTTTAGAAATAAGATAAACCAATTTATACCTTTACAAGAAGAAAAAAATGTATACAATGATGACAGATTTTTTGACTGCCAAAAAATAGGAGAAATTCCCTTTAGCAGTTACAAAAAATTAGTTCTTTACTCCTTTAAAACAAATTCTGAACTAACAGAAAGAAGTAGTAAGAAAGCCCAATACATAAAAGGAAAAACTATTATAAAGGAAGAAAATGCAGATGCTGGAATATTTATCTTTTATGATAATTCTGGCAAATTTCGATTTTCATTAATCATTGTAGACTATGTTGGTACTAAAAGACAATGGAGTAATTTTAAAAGATTTACTTATTTTGTTAATCCAGAAGAAACAAACAAAACATTTATCCAAAGAATAGGCGATGGAGATTTTTCAAACCTTGATTCAATAAAAGAAGCTTTCTCAGTAGCAAAGCTAACAAAAGAATTCTATCAGGAAATTGCAAATTGGTATTTCTGGGCATTAAAAGTAGTACGATTTCCACAGGATGCAAAGTCTGAACCAAATGGTAAAAATATTGCCCTTATAAGACTTATCACTCGAATTATATTTATTTGGTTTATGAGGCAAAAAGGTATCGTTAAAAAGGAACTTTTTGAAAAAAATTTTCTTAGAGATATCTTAAAAGACTTATCAGACGATGAAAGCACATATTATAAGGCAATTCTTCAGAATCTTTTTTTTGCAACTCTTAATACACCAATTGAGCAAAGAAAATTTCGAAGAGGAGAAAGATATCAAGGTTATTTAAACAAAGATTATATGAACCATACATATTTTAGGCATCATAGTCTCTTTAAAGACCCTAACAGGATGGAAGAACTATTTAAAGATATTCCCTTCTTAAATGGTGGACTTTTTGAATGTCTTGATAAAGCAAAAAATGATGAATCTAACGAAACAGGTAGAGAAATTCGCATAGATGGTTTCTCTGACGATCCTAAGAAACAACCTTATGTACCAAATTTTTTATTTTTTTCTGAAGAAAGAGAAGAAGACCTAAATGAAGATTATGGCACAAAAAATAAAAGATACAAAGTAAGAGGTCTTATTCCTATTTTTATGTCCTACAATTTTACTATTGATGAAAACACACCAAATGACGAAGAAGTTGCTCTTGATCCAGAACTTTTAGGTAAAATATTTGAAAATCTTCTTGCAAGCTATAATCCAGAAACCGCAACAACAGCAAGAAAAGCTACAGGAAGTTATTATACACCTCGCGAAATTATAAATTTTATGGTAAAGGAAAGTCTAAAAGAATATTTGAGCAATTATTTGGAAAAACAAACTCTTGATCAAAATTCTCAAAGCAATATAAACCCAGAAGCTTTTGATAAACTTTTTTCTTATGATGACGACACAAACCCCTTTGACGAAGAAACTACTAATAAATTGATCAATGCTATTCACAATCTTAAACTTCTTGACCCTGCTGTGGGTTCTGGTGCATTTCCTATGGGAGCATTACATCTTCTTGTTCATATACTTCATAAATTGGATCCGCATAATGAAAAATGGAAAGAAGAACAAATTAAAGCTTTAAGTTCTATTAAAGATCCAAAAGTAAAACAAGAGGCATTAGAAAAAATCGAAGAAATTTTTAGATACAATGAACTTGACTATGGAAGAAAACTTTATCTTATCCAAAATTGTATCTACGGGGTTGATATCCAACCTATTGCTATTCAGATTGCGAAATTGAGATTTTTTATATCCCTTCTGGTAGATGAAAAGTTAGATAAAACAAAGCCTAATTTTGGTATTGAACCTCTACCTAATTTGGAAACAAATTTTGTAGTAGCAGATACATTGATTGAATTACCAAAACCACAACAACTTAGTTTGACTGATCCAAAAATCCAAGAATTAGAAAAGAAACTTAAAGAAACAAGAAACAATTACTTTATGGCAAAAACTCGAGAAGAGAAAGAAAACCTAAAAAAGAAGGATTCTGATATAAGAAAAGAACTTGTAGAACAACTTAAAAAAATTGGTTTTCCTAATGAATCCACAGAAAAGATTGCTCGATGGAATCCATACAATACCAATAAAGCTGCGGATTGGTTTGATCCCGAATGGATGTTTGGACTTAAAGAAGGATTTGATATAGTAATTGGTAATCCACCGTATATACAACTTCAAAAAGATAGTGGTAGACTTGCTAAACTTTATGAACAACAAAATTATACAACCTTTACTCGAACAGGCGATATTTATACTTTGTTTTATGAAAAAGGACTACAACTTTTAAAATCCGAAGGTTATCTTTGTTATATTACCTCTAATAAATGGATGCGTGCAGGTTATGGAGAAAAATTACGAACATTTTTTAAACAATATAATCCCCTATTGCTTTTAGATTTAGGTCCAGATATTTTTGAAAATACTACCGTAGATACAAATATTTTGTTAATTCAAAAAGCTCAAAATCAAAATCAATTAAAAGCCCTTACTTTACAAAAATCTAATCGAATAAATTTTGAAGAACAAATCAAAAAAAATAGTGTTTTACTAACTAATCTTTCTACGAATGCTTGGTTTATTGGCAATAATGCGGAACAAAAATTAAAAGAAAAAATAGAAAGCATCGGAAGACCCCTAAAAAATTGGGATGTAAACATTTTTCGAGGTATATTAACTGGTCTTAACGAAGCCTTTATTATTACTACTGAAAAACGAAAGGAAATACTTGAAAATTGTAAAACTGAAGACGAAAGAAATCGAACCGAAGCTATTATCAAACCAATTTTGCGTGGAAGAGATATTCATAGATATTTCTATGAATGGAATGAATTGTGGGTGATTGTTATTCCTGCAGGGTGGACAAATCAACATAAAGGTAAAAAAAAAGCAAATACATTTATTTATGATCAATTTCCATCATTGATGAATCATTTAAAAAACTTTGAAGAAAAAGCTAAAAAAAGGGATGATAAGGGAGACTATTGGTGGGAACTTCGTAAATGTGCTTATTACCAAGAGTTTGAAAAAGAAAAGGTAATTTACTCAGAAATTGTAAGACAACCTCAATTTTATTTTGATACTGAAAAATTTTATGTAGAGGCAACAAGTTTTTTAATGACAGGACAGAATACCAAATACTTATGTGGATTATTAAATTCAAAACCAATTACTTATTTCTTTAAACACTGGTATGCAGGTGGTGGTTTAGGAGAAGATGGTTTTAGATATAAAAAAGCATTTTTAGAAAATATACCCTTGCCCCCAATTGAATCAAGAAATTCGAACCTAACAAAAAAAATTGAATCCTTTGTAGATAAAATATTATCAGACAAAAAGAAAGACAAAAATGCTGATACAAGAAAATGGGAAGAAGAAATAGATCAATTAGTATATAAGTTGTATAATTTATCAGATGAAGAAATAAAGATTATAGAAGAAATGGAACCAAAAATTGATACAAGTTCTTAATATAACAAAAGATCTTATAGTTGACATTAGATATCTTTAAGAAATTTTCAATTTATGAAGAACCTTTTTTCTCTTTTATTGATTGTTTTTTTGATTTCTTGCAAAAGTAAGGACGTTTTCTTATTAAGTGGTTTTAAACAGCCTGATCCTTTTGTTATTTTAACTTTTCACGACGATATGGTTTCTGTTGCAGTTTTATTAGAAGAAAGTAAGTTGAATTTTCAAATTATACATCCAGATGAGCCTTTTACGGATAATTCTTTTTCTTTAATATCTTTGGGTGTAAACTTTCCCATAGATAAATTTTTAGAAATTATGAGTTATATTCATAATTATTACCCGGGGATTCGCTATATAGATTTAATTTATGAAGTTCCAGATCCTAAAAATAGTT
>JAWAPU010000027.1:0-7245 GCA_038894275.1 Candidatus Nanoarchaeia archaeon
CTTCTTCTAAAGTCCTCAAACTATCTAAAACTATGATTTTTTCTTTTGATTTTTTAATCTGCTCGTCTGCCCATTTAGCAATTGGAATGTCACCATATTCTACCCACATGTATAAAGATGCCATTATCCCTGCTTCTTCAGATGGTTTTACTCCTTGTCTTGCCAACCATTGCCAAATAAAATCGCCCAAATGAATTTTTTTTGCTCCGAATTTTTTAACTAAATAGTCTGCTATTGTAGATTTACCGCAAGAAGGCATACCAACTAAAGCCAAAATTAATTTTTTCGTGGCCATCCATCTAATAATAAATAGCAGTTAAAAAATTTATCTATCACCCAAATAAAGAAGGTATTCCTTTAAGCAATAAAATTCCGATAAGCACCCATTTAAACACGCCAATAATTGGTAAATCTACAAACGCCAAAATACACGCAACAATAATATCTGTTAATCCCATTATTTTTACTACAACACCCATTTTGAAATTAATTTAAAAAAATTTATTAAGTTTTGTTTTATTTGTAAATTATGCGTGCTTTTATAGCAATCGACCTTCCTTCAGCGTTAAAAGATAAGATAAACGAATTCATTTTTAAAATTAAAGAAAAAAACATAGTTAATGCAAAATTTGTGGCCAAAGAAAATTTGCACTTCACATTAAAGTTTTTGGGCGAAGTAGATGAAAAAATAGTTAATAAATTAAATTCAATTTTAGAAAATATTTGTTTATCTCAAAATTCGTTTGATATAGAACTAAAAGGACTAGGAGAATTTAAAAAAAGAGTTTTATGGATAGGGTGCGAAAACCATAACGATTTTCAAAGGTTGGCTAATGAAATAAACTTAAAACTTCGTGTACTAGGGTTTCCAAAAGAAAAATTTTTTGAACCGCATTTAACTATTGCAAGGATTAAAAGCATAAATGATATTAAGCAATTTGACCAAACAATTAAAAACTACAAAAACAAACAATTTGGATCTTTTAAAGTATCTGAAGTTTGTTTAGAGCAATCTGTTTTAACTAAACAAGGTCCTATTTACAAAAAGTTAAACTGCTTTAAGTTAAAATGCGAGAATCAAAATTATTAATAATTGCATCTCTTTGCTCTATTTTAGGATTGTTTTTGTTAATTATAATTGCTATTTACACAGAACCGCGCGAAATTAATTTAAAAGATTTAGAAAATCATATTGGTCAAAGAATTATCGTAAAGGCAGAGGTCAAAGAAATAACTTACAAAAATAACGTAGTGTTTTTAACATTGCGGCAAAATAGATATGAAGCTTATGCAGTCTATTTTAATAATCCTATTTACGACATATTCCCTGGAGATTTTGTTGTAATTAAAGGCAAAGTACAAATTTACAAAGATAAAACAGAGATAGTAATAGAAGAATTGGCTTGTTTAAGCTGTGAAAATGTTTGATCTGATATTTGCTTTGTTTTTAGGCTGTTTAGCAGGGATTTTTACTGGACTTGCTCCAGGTATACACACAAACACGATTGCTGCGATTCTGCTATCTTATTTACCTTATTTAATAACAAAATTTTCTGCAGTTTCTTTGGGGTCTTTTCTTATAGCGATGGTAATTATGCACTCTTTTATAGATTTTATTCCTAGTATATTTTTAGGTGCACCTGATGAAGGAGAGACGGCATTAAGTATTTTGCCAGGGCACAAATTACTTTTAGAAGGAAAAGGATACGAAGCTCTAAAGTGCACTATTGTAGGAGGAATTATTTCGACCTTATTAAGTTTGGCTATTTTACCTTTATTTTGTTTAGCAATCTATTTTGGTTATGAAAAAATTAAACCACTAATTCCAATCATCATTTTGTTTTTCTCTTCTCTATTTATTTTAAAAGAAAAGTCCGGCAAAAAAAAGATCTGGGCTTTGTTGATATTTCTTTTTTCAGGGTTATTAGGCATATTGGCGCTTGATGAACTTTCTGTAAAAGAACCTTTATTCCCTTTACTCACAGGGCTTTTCGGAATACCGACTTTAATTCTAAGTATGATTAGTACAGGCAAGATAGCAAAACAAAAACTAACTAACAATATTACTTTTAAACATAATTGGTTAAATGGTGTGAAGGCGTCCTGCTGCGCAGCGGTTATGTCTGTGCTGCCTGCACTTGGTGCTGCTCAAGCCACGGTTTTAGCGAATTATTTTTCTAAAAAAGCATCTCCGGAAGATTTTTTGAGTATTGTTGGAGGCATAAATACCGCTTCGGCATACTTTGTACTTGCAACGCTTTGGCTAATTAATAGAGCAAGAACAGGGGTCTTAGCTGCGATGTCTCAATTCATTCAAATCGGAAACCGCGAATTCTTTTTATTTATTTTGGTAAGTTTAATTTCAACCACACTAGCCGCAATCATTACTTTGCAATTAGGCAAATTTTTTTCAAGACAAGTTTCAAAAATCAAATATCGCAAGTTTTCTTTAATTGTTTTAATTTGTTTGGTGTTGCTGGTATTTATTTTTTCTGGAGGTTTGGGTTTGTTAGTGTGTTTAGTTGCTACAGCAATAGGACTATTAGCCCCAAAAGCGGGCGTAAAAAGAATTCATGCCATGGGTTGCTTAGCTATTCCAGTTATGTTGTATTTTATTTAAATATTAAATATCAACGCTGGCTGCCAAACAGCGAATAATACTTGTTTATTTTTTACTTCCTTTGCTTTGTATTCTGCTTTCGCTTCCTTTTCTTTAATCCAGTTTCTATCCAACGAACGTTAAGATAGGCATCACTATTCCAATTCCCCAACCTATAAGCGGATAAAAGTACCAGATGACCTTTGGAGAAAATATAAGATTGCTAACTATTAACAAAGTATTAACTAACACGTATACAGATAAATGTGTTAAAAAATCTCTTTTCTCTTCTTCTGCTATTATTTCTCTGTACGCTTTTTTGTATTCTTCTAATGAAAGTTCTTCTGCATAATTTTTTAGCGCTTCTTTTTGTGCTTGTTTTTTAAGTAAATAGAAAGTAAGAATGTAGGCACATATAAATTGCAAAAATTTAATCTATAAAATGTATTTTTTGCCCAAAACATTTCTCATAAAACTCACAATGCTTACATAACCAGCTAACCTCTTTTTCTGGCGGCGTTTTATTTTCCAGAGCTTTTAATAATTGTACTGCGCGCGCTTCCAAATAAGGGGTAATGTCTCGCATAGGAATATCAAAAGTTTTGACATTTTGCAGAGAAAGATAAACTAATTTTATGTTTTTTATCTTGTTTTTAATATCCTCTGGAAGCAAAGAAAAATATGCTTGAGCTTGTAATACGTGAGGAGTCTGGGGGCTTGTTGGGATACTTGAAGTTGTTTTAAATTCGTAAATTACGTTTTCGTGCATTGCGTCTATAAATCCAATCACGTCAAAATAAGGAAATTCTTTTTTCACAAAAATTTCTTTTTCTTCTTTTTCTAAAGATGTTGTGATGAAAGAGTGCAATGCTTGACCTCTAGACCAAAACCATAATTTTTCTAATTCTAGTAATTGCTCCTCTGTTAATTTATAGTAACTTTGCCTTAAGCAATTACTGACTAAAAGACCAACGCCAAAAGTAGGTTTTATCTGTTCTTTTTTTTGGTGTGTTCTGCCATTTAATAAGGATTTTAAAATAGGCGCGGGCAGATGTTCTATGCAAAAAGGACAATTAATACATTCTTCTATGCCGTGTATTTTTCCAGAAGGGCATTTTATTTTTATTTTTTGTTGCATAAATTTCACCTATTACAATCTCCTTTAATTTTTGTAAATACAATTTTATAAAACAAGTAGTAGGTCATAAAAGCAAAATTGTCAATTACTTTAAATAATTTATGCAATGTTTTTATTTAAACCAATTATCTAGTTCTATTTGTTTTGTAGCTTCTTTGCCGAATATAGAATCTATTCTTTGTTTAAGTAAATTTAAAGTCTGCTGCATATACGCTGGCACGCCGGATATTTGCGAAAGTTTTATTGCTGCTTCCAGATATTTTTTAATAGTACCCTCTGCAATTGTAAACACCAACTTTCCGTTGCATATGGTACAAACTCCAGACATTGGCGGCCTGCGGTATTTTGCATTACAAGAAACACATCTTAGTTCTTGGTTTGTGAATTTTCTTAAATTACCTTTAATATCTCTAAGAAAATGTTTATCTATTACTAACTCTGCCACTTTTTCTACATCCACGGCATAAATTTTATTTGCTAAATCTAACTGCCCGGCAAGTTTCTCTAGCATTGTTGGAATTGTTTTATAAGAACTACATAATGCGCCGTTGTTAACGTTTAAGACGTCGTGCGTATATTTCAAATTTTCATATTGCTCTGGTTTTCCCAATAAATCTTTTACTTGAGATATTTTTATTTCCCAAGGATATTTAGCATCGAGAGTTGCCAAATAAAATTCTAAAGGGTATTCTTCTACTATGTCCATTCCGTGAACTTCCGTATCAACTTCTTGCGGGATTAATTGCGTTGTTAATACTAAAGGAGCATCCATATTTCGAGCACCAATTCTATCTGGCAAGTAATTTCTTGAAAAATTTAGGAACGCTTCTAAAGCAAGCATTATACACACCTCATCTCCGTCGCAATTTCTTCGTGTAGCTGCATGCCAATAAGGATGTGCAAAAATTCCTTGTGCTTCAGAAAATCCAATTATTCTCCCAACAATGCCGCAAGACGTATGAGGTGCCAAGCCTATAACTAACTTGCCTATCAAATCGTCTTTTGTTTTAACATTATAATAACGAGGTAAAGAATATAAATATTCTAGTAAGTCGTCTACAAAATTGCACGCTCTTACTAAAACGATATCTGCAGGCTCATCCGGGCTTTTAGGACACGAGGGTAAAATAACGTCTTGCGGTTTCAATTCTAAAATTTGCTCTTCGTTTACTAATGGATCCTGATTAATATCTTTTTCATAACCCAGTTCTTTTAATTTAGTAATCGAAGTACCGATTTCTTTTGGTTTAAAATGGGTGCAAGGCAATTGGGTCATATCGTAACGAATGGTTCCATCTTTGTTTACAGTAAGTTTCCATTTTGCTCTTAAAATGCCTTTTACTAAATGTTCGACTAAGTGATTTTTATTCCAAGTATTTTTTACTCCTTTAATTAAAGGAGGCAAAACTGGCAAATTTAATTTTTGCAACGCATTTTTTATATAAGGTTCGATTTCTAAAGATTTTTTAATATAATTTACTTGTTTATCGAATTGTTTTTTTGTTCTAAGTTCGGCTTTCGAGCCGCAAAAGATGCATTTTGGATAAATTACGTCTTTTGCGCATTTTGTGCAAACATAAAAAGGCCAATCTGCAGTAATTTTGCCTTTGCTAAACGCTTCATTAAGGCTTCTATATTTGCCACCTTCTACGCCCACTGGAAACAAAATATTAGGAGAACCTGTTAAGGCTCTTAGCTTTGCTTTTTCAGGTCTCCCCATTCTCGCGCCAATAAACGTTCCTGCTAAATCTCTAATTAAAACAGGGCTTATTTTATTTATACAATCTAAGCCACTATTTCCTTCTACGTCTGGTTTATTTTTTAATAAAGTACTTAAAATAAACGAATCGTTTTCATTTAAGCATACTAAATTTTCTTTAACGAAATGCGGTATTCCTAAGATTTCCAAAATTCTTTTCGGTTCGTCTTCGTATGGAAGAGTGTTTTCGTTAAGTTTTTCAATCCATTGTTTAAACAAATTGAATTCTGTTTTTGTAATATTTTTCCAAAAATAAGTGTATTTTGGGTGCAAAGGTGTTTTTGTTTTACATGCAAATTCAAATGCTTCTTTTGCATTGTTAAAAGTTGGCGGCTGTTCATTAGTTATTTTTTCTACTTCTTTTTCCCACCATTCTTCACAGTAACCTGCTGGTGCCAAACGTTGGCCTGCTTCTGAGAAATCCCCATAGGAAATTAATATATCTCCTAAATAAAGAATTTTTTCTATTTGAGAGCATATTCTCTTTGCTTCTTCATAACTTTTAGGTTTTACGACAGAACCATCTTTTAATTTCACAATCGGGCCTTCGATAGAATCACAAGGAGTAAATACAGTCGCTTTTCCAGGCCTTTCCATTTTAATTTGTGTCCCAATGGCCACATAATCTTTTAAAACAGCCATTGTTGCCGGATGAATTCCTGTTGCGGCTAAACCAGAAAATCTGCTTCTTCCATACCTTAGCCTGAATCCTCCGATTCTAGAAGGATAGCTTAAAATAGGTCTACCTGCTACAGTATCAGAGAGATATGTATCTATAGGTTTTATTAAAACACCTTCTTCTAATTTTGCAGAATGTAATTTTGTTTTGAGTTCTATAAAATCTTTTAGCCAATTCCAATCTTCAAAACCGAAATCTTTACCCCATTTTTGCAGTTGTTTCCAAACTTTTTCGGCTTTTAATGGTGGTCCTTCTGTTAAGACCAGCGCCATTCCTCCTCTAATGTTGTCTGTTTCTACCCTTGGTAATCTTTTGCATTGAGATACTTCGAAAATTTCTGTAGGGTCGCCGGTTATTTCTAATTTAATATTTTTAACCAAAAATGCGATCTCTTCTGGGCTTGGCTTATATTGTCTATGTGCTACTTTAGTCATATAGTCGTCTAATTCTACTTGGTAGCGTTTAATTTCTTCAGGAGTTATATCGTATTCGGGTATCTTGAAATGTTTGCGTAAAAAATCAGCGATTAATATGCAAACGGAAATTGCTGTGCCTCCTGCACCTCTAATAGGGCCTGAAAAGTATAAAGCCAAGTAATCTTTACCATCTAATCTTTTTTTAAATTTGAGCCCGGTAAAACCTTCTAAAGGTGCAGAAACGCTACCTAAGGTGATATATGCAAAACCCGTTCTTATTCCCACTTCAATCGCTTCTTTTAAATCTTTAAATTTACAAAATTTTTCTGTTGCTACTGATTTAGCAATTTCTAAAGCAATTCTCCAATCGCCCGGTGAATATTTTTTTTCTAGGTTTTCGATTTCTTCTGCTAAACCGCTTCCTTTTAAATTTGGTGCTACAGATGAAACTAACGCTTCTACTTTTTGAGCCATATTTTTTGCTAATGCGATTTCTACTATAGTGGCAGGGTCATAATTTTGTAAGCGCGCTTCGCTAGCTAAAGAATATTCTTTTTGAATAGATTGCGTGAGTTGCTCAAAATAATGCTTTATTGATTCAGAGCATATTGTTTGCATTTTAATTAGCTAACTATCGAAGAAGTTTTAAAATAT
>JAWAPU010000028.1:0-7115 GCA_038894275.1 Candidatus Nanoarchaeia archaeon
TATATCTTCTATACATTTATCAGCAGATTTTTTCGTAAAATCTTTTAAATTTGCAAACACAATTTTTTTGCCAAAAATGGCGCATATAGCCATATTTTTTTCGTTGCTATGATCTGCTTTTATTATTGCGTTGTTAACAAATTTCAATTCATGTATTTGGCTACTTTCTAGACTAATTAATACGTCGTTTGCTGTCTCGGAAATCTTTTTTTCGACATATTCTGCTAAAGCAATATCTTCTTCGCCAATCATTTGATCATCACCTTTCTTAACCTAAGCGAACCACCTCCATGTGTTACGGGTATGCCTTGCATAGGTTCTCCTTTCCCACAAGTAGCAGCGTGCAATTCAAAATTATTTCCTACAGCATCTATTGCAGCATATAAATCAGGAGTAGTTATTTCTAAAGTTACTGGTTTTAATGGTTTTGTTACTTTTCCATTTTCAATTAAATATGCTATTGCACTTACATATTTGTTGTTGTATCTTTTATCATCAATGTTCCATTCCATAAAAGATTTGAAATAAACTCCTTTTCTAATATCTTCAATTAATTCTTCTTCTTTAAATTCCCCCGGCTTAAAAAAAGTATTTGACATTCTAACAATTGGTTCGTATGCAAATGCTTTCGCTCGAGCAGAACCATTATTTTTATGATTCAAAGCTGCAGAAGTTTCTCTATTGTGCAAAAAAGCATTTATTTTTCCTTCTTTTATCAATTCTTTTGCCCGAGCTTTAACCCCTTCATCATCGTATAAAAAGAAGCCAAAACTGTTTTCAATTGTAGGATCGTCTATAATAGTGACACATTCTTTACCCAAACAATTCCCAATCATGGTTTGATCGATCCAAGACTCTCCTGCTTGTGCAGCTTCTCTACCTATAATTCTATCCGCTTCAAAAGGATGCCCACAACTTTCATGAGCTATTATTCCACTTACCTGCGGTGCGACCACAAGATCCGTTTTTCCAACTGGGACATTCTCCCCTTCTTTTAGTATTTTCAAAATCGCATTTACTTCGTCTTTAAATACTTCTTGCAAATTCCATTTTTCTACAACTTCAAAACCTCCCACAGCACCATAATCCCACATTCTTTGCATAGTTTTTTCTCCATCAATTAGCGTAAATAAATAAAATAGCTCAGCTCGCGGTATTTCAGAAAAAATGTATGTTCCTTCTGTATTAACAAACCATTTTTTACAAACTTCGTCAGAATATGCTATTTGCCTGTGGGGAGAAATATTGATAATAGAATCAAGCATTTTTAAATAAGAAATTTTTTCAGAAGGC
Source organism: Candidatus Nanoarchaeia archaeon (assembly GCA_038894275.1). Taxonomy (GTDB): domain Archaea; phylum Nanobdellota; class Nanobdellia; order UBA10117; family UBA10117; genus JAWAPU01. The sequence goes on from JAWAPU010000028.1 coordinate 1,294, forward strand.
TTTGTTTCATCGAGCGCTTTCTTTTGTTTAACTTCGTATGATGTTTTTACAATTTGTTCTTTAGAAAACCTTATTTCGGATTGTTTTTTATTTGCCAACGCGACAGCATAAGCTTTTTTAACAATCTCTTTTATGTTTTTTTCGTCTAAAATATTTGTCGAAGCAAATCCTATGGTATTATTAATTAAGAGGCGAATGCTAATGCCTTTTTCTTCGCCAAAAGAAGAACCTTGTAATAATCCGTTGGCTAAATAAAATGAAGTGCCATAGCTACTTTCTGCTCTGACTTCCGCGTAATCTACTTTTAAATTTTTAGCAAATTTCAGAGCAGAATCTATTATGGCCTCCATGACCTATACTTTTTAAAGCAATTTAAAAATTTTATTATTTTAACAAAGAGCTAATGCGCAAACTTTATTAATTACTTACCAAAAAAGTAAAAATGCAAGATTGCATTTTTTGTAAAATAGCAAACGGGCACTTGCCCGCAAAAATAATTTATGACAGTCCTGAAATTATGGCTTTTTTAGATATTAAACCGGCAAACCCTGGGCATATTTTAATTATACCGAAAGAACATTATCAATTTATTTTTCAAATGCCTCAAGATTTAAATACGAAGATAATGGAATTAATAAAAATTTTAAGCAAAGCACAAATAGAAAATTTAGGAGCACAAGGAGTAAACATTTTACAAAATAATGGAGCCATAGCAGGGCAATTGATTCCGCATTTACATTTTCACATCATACCCAGATTTAAAGACGATAAAATAATTTTTCATTGGGAGCCTTCGGAACTTAAGGAAGAGCAATTTGTAGAAATTCAAAGAAGACTTATCGAGACAGCAAAAAATCTAGTTTCGCAAAATACTCCTCAAAATTTTTCTGCCCCAGAAGTCAAAAAAGAAACCGAAGGTGAAGCACCCAAACCGAAAAAAGTAATAAAATTAAGGCCGCGGCACGCTTGAATTTTATTGGAGCAACAAATACAATATTTTAGAAATAATGTCACCATAAAAATAAGTAATAAAAAAACTTGCCAAAAACGCCGGAACATAGGGAATACCGTCTTTTATTTTAACCTCTTTTAATTTGCCTTCTTTTTCTAATTTGGCCAATACGTCTATATCTTTTTTTTCTATGCCTGTTTTCTTTGGCACAAAAATATAGTCTCCTATTTTAATTTCGTCTAAAACCCAATCTCCTTCTGTAAGTTGGCTTGGTTTAACAGCTTTAATCATGCAATGTTTTTCTGCTATCTTAAATATAATCAAAATATCTGTCAGACAAAATAGCGTAACAAAAATTAAAGAAATTTTAAAATACGTAGTAAAAAGCAAACTTAAGATACAAAAAACTGTAGAAATTAAAAATATATTTTTAAAAAATTTATTTTTCTTAAAATCGGAAAAAACGACTTTTCTGTTTTTATAAATTAAAAAACTCATATAAATAATTCCAAAAATTGCACCAAAAATTAAAGCATTTAACCAGAATGAAATAACGAACGGCCAAATTGCAATTTTTTCTATCAGGCCTAAATTTGCACCGAGCGCAAAAGCTAGTTTGACGTCTCCTCCGCCCCATGCTCCAGCCTTAAAAAGCAAATAGCCTAAACCGCCTAAAAAGAGACTACTCAAAAATGAAATAATAAACGGTTGTATAGAAAAAGAAAAAAGAGATAAAAGCACACCTCCGAAAAGACCGCAAGCAAGTAAAAAATAAGAAAACCAATCAGGTATCATTTTAAGTTTTAAATCAAAATAACTATCTATTATTAAAATAAATGCGGTCAATATTAGTAAAAAATAAGTTAATTCAACCATTTGGTTTTTCACCTTGCCAATATCCTGTATATTTTTCTTTTAAATTTTCTTTGTTATCTAAAAAGATTAGTTGAAACCATTTTTCATTTATATGTACCCTTAATTTTTTAATAGCTACAAAAATTGTTTGTGTGCCAAAACCTCTATACCCAGAATCCCAAATTGCACTTTCCGATTTTATTACGCCTAATCTATTAAATGTAGAACGCGGCAAAGTTAAACCCGTCGCATTTTGAGGAATCGCTATTTCGTTTGCCAATCTTATTTCATAAAGACCTTGATCTAATTCCCAAAACTCGCCTTTAGGCTCAATCTTCATTTTAGGAATTGAAAGTTCTCGTTGTTTATTATGGATCGTTGCTTCAGCATTTTTATCTATTTTCCAAATTTCAGAAACTCCAATATCTACTCCGTTGGGGTTTATTTTGATTGGCGCATGAAAACTGACAAACTTAGCAACTTCTTTGCCAGACCAAATAGCCATTTTAGGCTTCTTCGTCACAGACTCCCTTTTCAGTGACTGTAAATACCACTTCACCTTCCGGTAAATGTGGACTATCTATTAAACGAGCAATTCTTTTTTCACCTTTTGCTTTTCTAAGATATAGCCTATATGTAGAAGCGTGCCCAACTATATGTCCGCCTGTTGCTTGGGTAGGATTTCCAAAAAAAATGGCTGGGTTTGCCATTACCTGATTTGTTATATATACTGCTAAATCGTACGTATCAGCAAGTCTTTGTAATGTATGCAAATGTCTATTTATCCTTTGTTGCCTATCTGCTAAATTTCCTCTTCCGGCATATTCTGCTCTAAACAAAGCTGTTAATGAATCTATTACTATTAATTTTATGTTGCCTTCTTTTCTAATAATTTCATCCGCTTTTTCTACTAAAAGCATTTGATGATCTGAGCTATATGCTCGCGCCACTTTTATATTTTGAAGAGCTTTAACAGGGTCTAAACCAGCAGCCTTTGCTATTTGAACAATACGCTCTGGTCTAAAAGTGCCTTCTGTGTCTATAAAAATTGTTTGGCCCTCCAAACCCCCTTTTTCTTTAGGTAACTGGACGTTTACCGCTAATTGGAAACCTAATTGCGTCTTTGAACTACCAAATTCGCCAAATGCTTCTGTTAATGCTTTTGTTTCGACCCCTCCGCCTAATAAACCATCCAGCGCTTTACTTCCAGTGGTTATTCTGTTTGTTGAACTTCTTTCTTTAAGGACGTCTTCGCCACTTTTAAATCCGATTTTAACCGCTGCCCTTGCAGCTTGTATAACCTTTAGTGCAGTTTCTTTAGATAATTCAGTTACTTCTGCCAAAGTAATAGGCGATGCTACTGCTAAAGATGTCAAATCTGAATAACCTGCTGCTAACAGCTTTTCTACAGTTGCTTTACTTACTCCTGGCAAATCTTCTATAGATTTTATTTCTACTTCAGAGTTTTCTTCTTTTTTAGCCATGTTGCACCAAACGAATAATATCTTTTGGTTCTAAATTTTCAAATTCGGAAATAACTAATTCCATTCTATTATTTAATTTGCTTGCTCTTGCGAAACCTCTAAAAAGCGCAGTTTTTCCCAATAATTCTTTTTGTATAAATTCAAATTCAGAATTTGGATCTAAATTATTGTTTTTTAAAATATTTTCTGCTATTTTACCAAAAGCTAACGCGCGTACAACTCCGAAACCATCATCTATATAAAAACTTAATAAAAATCTTTTTTCAGATTCAACAATTTTATGATTTGGGCAAATAAATCCCTCTGGTGCAGGCAAAACTTTTTTCCCACAAATTTTACAAACAAGGTACCATTTTATAGGGAACAATCGTACTATGTCTGCAACAATTTCTATTTGTTCGCCCGGTTTGATGTCAGACAGTTTTTGTTCTATTTTTATTTGGAAATTTGGATCCGTGACTATAATAGACGATCTTGAATTAAGATGAAGCTCCTTAAAACCTGCATTATTTAATTTAACTTGCGCATTTTTTATTTTGATTATGCCTTTAAGTTTGCCTTCTTTTAATAGATTTGCCTTATCGTCCCATAATACAGTTCTTATTTCTCCACTATCATCAGCCAGTATAAACGAACCCATCTCTTTAATTTCATCATTATGCACATACGACGTTACTCTGAATAGTTTTTTAACATAGCCATTTACATCTACAAGACCCATTCCTGGCACAAGGTCTGCTATTTTCCAGGTTTTATTTTGAATTGGCTTGTTCAAAAGCGAAATCCCTAGCTCTGAAGCTATGATAAATGCTGCACCTTCTTCAGAGACCAAACCATTTAAGGAAGAGATCTTATTTTGAATTCGTGTTTTAATTTCTTCTTCAGATAACCCTGAATTTTCTTTTATTTTATTGATTATTTCATCTAGCGAAATTTTTAACATAATTTTATGTTTAAAGATTAAAAATAAAAGGTTTTGTTTTCTTTAACATCTAAAACCCAAAAGCAGCAAGCTCTGCTTTTATCGCGGAAGGATCTTCGCCTCCGTGCCAAGACATTTTCGGTCGTATTCGTATGGGAAATGCGCGTTCTAATTTGTCATCTATTAATACCGCAGTACCTTTATCTGACGGTAGTTCGTCAACGTATTTTTGAATTGTATATGGTAAATATGTTGCTGCTATGAAGCTTAACGCGTCTATATCTATTTTTGCGGTTAATCTATGCGAAATGACAATATCCGCTTGCGTCATCACATCTGTGTGTATTTTTCCTGGCTGTTGCGTGGCTAAGACTAAAGATATTCCTGGTTGCCGGCCTTCTCTTAACAGTTTTATTAGAGCTTCTGAAGCAAGAGTTTGTTTTTCGGTTTCCTTTGGTAAAAATTCGTGAGCTTCATCAATAAAAATCCAAACCAGCGGCGCCTTTTCCTCTGTAATAGCCGCTTCTTCGCCAAATATAAAACCGCCTTCAGAAATCAATTTGATTTCTTCTGCTTTTCTAGCCGCCATTCTTTGTTCTAATATCTTTTTGCAAATTAAACCTATAACTAATGCTTTTATTCTATCGCCTCCTTCGATTTGGGTATACGCAGAAAGGTCTATTATTGTAGTAGTGCCGCCTCTAAAGAGTTCTGTAATTAAAGTACCTTCTTTTTTGAATAACCCCCATTTTTGTGCAGCACGAAATCTGTTTTCAACAATGTTTTTTTCTTCAGCGGTGGATTTTTTATCTTTTTGAACAAAGTTAATGATATCTTCAATCTCAAAATTTTCACCAAGGCTTTCTCTGGTGCTTTCTAAAGCACGCTCTATTAAGGTGCCCGGCCCCGAAATCAAATTTATTTCAAACATTTCACACCAGCTATCTGCAGATATTTCAGAAGGCTTAAGAGCAAAGGGAAAATCTACCGGCACGCCTTTTGCTTGATAATCATCAAATAAACCGTAAGGAACATACACTAACGGAGCATAGCTTTTTGGACCTAGCCCCCACTCTCTTAATAGAGCATCATCTCTGTAATTTGGATATTTCATTGTCCAGAAAATACCCATTGTGTCAAATATTAGACCAGAAATATTTTTAGCAATTTGAGCTGGTAAATCTACTAAGCCCTCTGCGATAACCGAAAGCGTGTAGCTTTTTCCAGAACCTCTTTTCCCAGCGACTAAGATGACGTGCGGGCCTGCTACATCTAAATAAATGGGGTTTGCAAGAGTCATTTTTCCATCGAAACTTACGTAATTTTTACCCAAAAAAATAGTTCCAGTCAGGCCTAATTTTTCTACTTGTTTTTGAGTCCTACCAGCAATAATTTCAATGGCCATGTCAAAAAAGCAAATCTAAAGAATAAAAGGTTTTTTAAAATAAAACACCATTAATAATTGCCGGCGTGGCAGAACCAGGTAATGCGTACGCCTCGAGAGCGTATGCCCGCAAGGGCTTCCAGGTTCAAAAAATTTGAAAATCCTGGCGCCGGCGTTACAAAAGATTTTTAAATTAAACTTACTAGTTAAAATAACATGGCCACA
>JAWAPU010000029.1:0-7028 GCA_038894275.1 Candidatus Nanoarchaeia archaeon
CGGCGCCTTTATCAATTCTGCAATTGCAAAAAATATTTTAAGGATGAAAATAAAATTAAATTATGCAAAAAGCTTTGAAAGATTTACCGTTGCAAGAAATAACCCTACGGAAATATGAAGAACCTATGCAAAATGATTTACGAGAACTAACTCGAAAATTTCTTTTATCTATTGGTTTATTAAATCCTGGCGATTCTCGAGATATAATAATTGATATCTTTTACGAATTGCTTTTAGCGAGAAATAAAAGAAAATTTTTACAAATAGAAGATTTTGAAAATTTATTGTTAAAACGTCAAGGAGCTTCAAAACCAAATATTCGTAGGCAACTTAGAAGATTAAAAGAACTTAAATTACTAGAAAAAGCAGCAGAAGGTTATAGGATTGTCGAATTTGCATCATTAAAATCACTTATCGAACGGCACATAAACGAATTTATTATTAAACCAACAATGGAACGTTTATTACAATACGCAGATAAATTAGATTCGTTACAATTAGGCGAAAAAAATCAAAATGAGTAGCGCAATTACTATTCCGAATTCTAATATAGAACCAGTTTCAATAGGGCCAGAAATTTTTCTTTTATAAATCGGTAAAAACGGAGCAATTCCAAAAGGGGTTAACATATCAACAAATAAATGAGACCCATAACCTAATGCAAAAGTTAATGCAATAAACTGCGCTTTTGAAAATACTCCACCAAATATTAGAGCTAAAATTACAGGCCAAATAGTATGCGTATATCCTCTATGTTTTAACTTTAATTTAATATCCAAATCTGGTAAAAAAGTGCCTATTAAAAGTACTATGGTGAAAATTATTTTATTTATTAAAGTGTTTGCGCTTATAAATTTAAAAAATAAAGAACCAAAGAAAAAAGAAAAAAGCAAGTGAGTTGCGCCCAACATAAACTAAACAGATGCACCAATTCTAAATATTTTAGTTCCGCATTTTGGGCAAACACCGACAACTGCTGGCCTATCGCCTGCTTTTCCTTTTATAGTTGTATTTTTTGGGTCTTTAATCTCAACTTTAGCTTTACATTTTACACAATAGCCTTGGACCATTTTGCCTCCTTTATTTAATAAATGTTTTTGCCAAGGAATCAAATAATTCAGCTAATTCTTGCCCTCTTTTTGTCAAAGTTACTAACTTCAGTCTGCCTTTTTTTTCAAACTTTACTATATTTGCACGTTCCATCTTTTGTAACAAATGCACTGTGTGGCTGTATGTGCACTTCGCATCCTTGGCAAGTATAGATGGGTATTTTTCTTTGGACAATCCTTGGCTTAAACAAAAAAGAAGTTCTATTGGTTTTTCACGTAGAAATAATTTGGAACCTTTAATTTTAGCAGCATTCCAAAGCGGATTCATATTAAAATGCAACAAAATTAGCTTTATAAATTTGTTGCTTTTAGAAATTTTGACTTTTCAAACGAAATATTTTAAAATTTTAAAAGAAAGATTTGCAGCTAACCTCGCAGTAAGTCGATTTATGTCGCATTTTGGATTTGTTTCTACTATGTCCGCTCCTTTAACTTTTTTCGTATTTAATAATAACTCTAAAATTCTTAAAACTTGAATTGGAAACAGGCCAAAAGGTTCTGCCCAACCAGTACCTGGAGCAAAAGCAGGGTCAAAAACGTCAACGCCAATCGAAATATATAATGCATCGCAATTGCTTAGAGTTCTTTTTAAATTTTGTAAAACTTTATCATTTGAGTTAAATATTTCTACAGAAGTAAAAATTTCAATTTTATTTTTTGCAAATGAAAGCTCTTTTTTTGTATAATTTCTTAAACCGAGGTGAATTATTTTTGAAAAAATTGATTTATTTATTATTGCTCTAAGCACATCTTCATGTGTTGGCGGTAAAAAATCATCTTGACAATCGAGATGCGCATCTAAATAGATTAAAACTGGTTTTTTAAAATTAGAAAAAGATTTAGTTAGGCCATAAGTAATTGAGTGGTCTCCTCCTAAAGCCAAAAAAAAGTTTTTTTGTTCTAAATTTTTTCTCGAAAAATTTTCAAGTTCTTGTTGTAATGCGCTGAAATCGTTTAGATTTTGGACTTCTACAATTTCAATTTTATTTAAAATTTCTTCGGCTTGAAAAAGATTATTTAATTCTTGGAGTATTATATTTGGCGCTAAAGATTGGCCTCTCCTTTCTTTTTCGACAACGCAGCTATCAAAAGGTACTTTGAGTACTTGCATTTTAAGACATCATTATTTGAATTTTTAATCTTTTTCTAAAGCAGTTAAAATTTAAAAAAGAATAATTATTAACGCTGTGAATAAAGCTAAACTAAGAACATCTGCCAATGCAGTCGATAACGGTATTAAAAGATTATTTGGGTCTTTGCCTTTTTTATAACACTTCAAACCTAAAAATACGGATGTAAAAAATATTATTAAAACAAGCGATGCAACCAGCATAAATGCTATTGCTATAATTTTAAGCACATCTATTAATGTTAATGGCGTGTGTTGTATAATTCCTACTATAGATGTAATTATGCCTAAATAAAATGCCATAAGTAATGCTATTGATGCGACAACAGTAAAAATTTCAATTACTTCTTTTGAATTCCACCAATCTTTTCTTATTTTTCCTAAAAATAGCAAGGTTGTAAATTTAGCAGAAATTATTGTTCCAAAATCGCCTATCATGTCATTTAACGCAGGTACAAGAATTATTAGCGGCAATAAAATAGATAATTTATTTTTTAAAGCTTCTAGGCCAAACCCTCCGATTGTACTTACAATAGATGCCGCTATTAAAATTAATAAACTTTCTTTTAGTATTTTTTTAATAATTTTCATGGCACTAGTAAAATTGCAGCGGCTAAACTTAGCATAGCAATAATGTCTCCGCTCGTAGTTACATAAGGTCCCATTATGTTATTTGGGTCATGACCTTTTTTGAAAAGAAAAAAAGTGAAAAAAATAGTGCTACTTGATTCTATTAAATTAGATAACACCGCAGCAATTATTGCAACAATAAATATATTTAAAGTTGCTTGTCCAAGTACGACATAAGTGAAAAAATAAGCAATCCCAGCCAAAACTAGCGATACAACTAAAACTTCAACAAAAGTTGCGATAAAATTTTCTATTGTATATTTTTGAATTATTTTTGGCTTAATTAAATTTGCATCTAATGCGCTGCCGATTCTAGCCGCTAATGCACCGGAAATATTGCCCCTTAATTCTAAAAACCCCGGAATTAAAATAAGTAAGCCTGGGAGTAGTAGTATTTTATTAAAAATAGAGGCCAATAAAGCGCCCGCCAAAATTCCACCGGTTATAGATATTATTTCTGCCAAAAAAATTTCTTTAAAATCTCTTTTAACATGCGCATGTGCTTTCCAATGAAGTTTTCCTATTATCATTAAGTTTTTAATTTATTTTTACTATAAAAATGTTGCTTTTTATTTTAAATTTTATTCCATCTATTCTAAAATTTTATAAAATCCTTTTTTTGGCTCATAGATATCGCCAGATTTTAAGAGTCCTAGTAATATTGCTTTTGTTTCGTCTTCTGCTAAACCGAAATTATCAATTATTTCATTTAATGGAGCACCTAAACCTTTATCTAATTTTTTAATTAGCGCAATCATTTTTCCTTGAACTGTTAATGCTTCTGTTTCTATTTGAATTTTGGCTTCTTGTTCCGAAATAATCGGTTTAACACTTTCAGGTGCAGGTACTACTTTTGGAGCACCCAATTGTAATTTGTTCACGATCAACCAATTCGGATCGTCTAAATTACGTATAAATTCTGGCGAAATATAAATTTCATTATCGTATTGTCTAACTTTTCCAACACATTTTACAATAGCGCCTATTTCTAAGTCTTTTAACTTTAATACTTCTGGTCCAAATGTTTTTACCCTTATGGTTTCTGTACCGTCGTCTAAAGTGATAGTGCCATAATTGCCATCTTCAGAAATAAATTTTCCAACTACTATTGCGATAATTGAAACTCTGGAGTATGTTTTATTTTCAAATTCGACGTACCCCGGAGTCCATCCCTCGCTCTTATGATACGATCCCATTATTAAATGCGAGATCCACGTTCTTTTTGCAGGCAATCTTTTACGCACGTCCATTAGCTCACCTTTGATATTATACCTGGTTTAGGTTCAAATATGTCTCCTTTCTTTTTCAAATTATCTAATATTTCTTCAACTTTTGTTTTGTCTATACCTTCTGCATTAGCCTCTTGCAAAATGTCTTGTAAAGGTATCAATTTTCCAACTTTTTCTGCTAACATATCTATTATCCTTCTAATTGCCGCGATTTGCGAGCGCTGGACTGCAGTTATTCCTGTTGCTATTCTATCGATATCGTATTGGCCTGTTTCAGCATCATATGCGACCTCTTGCATAGAAGACTTTAATAGTTCAATTGCTTTTAATGCATCTTTTCTTGTAACTTTATCAGCCAATCGCACCCTTGCAGATGCTTCCGAAAGTCTTACAAGAGCTTCTAATTGTCTAGCAGAAATCGGTATTGGTTTAACTTGCGCTTCTTCTCTTGTCGCAGAGCCTCTTAAAGTAATATAAAATTTTTTAATTTCTTCTATAGCTGCTTGTGTTAATTTTGGAAAACATTTTTGTTTTGCATAAGCGATATATTTTCTTAGCAAATCTGCAGATATTTCTGGTTTTTTAGCTTCCGGTGTTTGCGCTAATTCTAAAACGTGTTGAGCAATCCTTTCGTCCCGCTCTAAATTAGGAATGTCTCTTATAGGAAATATTAAATCAAATCTATTGAGAAGCGTGGGCGGCAAATCTATTTGTTTAGCAACAGGTTCATAAGGATCAAAACGACCGAATTTTGGATTCGCCGCAGCTAAAATTGATGTTTCTGCTCTGAGAGTCGCATGTATATTTGCTTTTGCAATAGTAATAGTTTGTTGCTCTAATGCTTCGTGCATAGCAGACGCGTCGTCAGCACTCATTTTATCTAATTCATCAATGGCACAAAGACCTTTATTTGCCAATACTAATGCGCCTGCTTCTAAAGCCCATCCTCTGATAAATTCATCTCTTACAACAGAAGCAGTTATGCCTGCGGCAGTAGCGCCTTTTCCAGCAACATATCTTGCTTTTGGAGCTAAAGTAGCTACGTATCTCAATAATTCCGATTTTCCAGAACCAGGATCGCCAACTAAAAAAATATGAATATCGCCCCGTGTTTTAGTTCCATCTTCACGAATTTTTTTAACTCCGCTAAAAAGTTGTAAAACAATCGCTTCTTTTATATTTTCGTACCCGTAAATGGATGGCGCAATCGATGCGATTAATTTTTCATATATGTTTGGTTTCGCAGCCAACTCTTTAATTTCTTTTTCATCTTCAGGGGTTATTTCTATTTCTTCAAACTCTTCTTCAATCGATTCAACATTGTTTGCTTCGATGCATAAGTCGTATGTTGTAGACACGCCGCCTGTTTTAAGTGGTATTGGTACTTCTTTAACTATACCTGTGACTTGTATTTTATTTCCAGGGTAACGTCTTTTTTCTAGTTTTGGGTCTAATAAATCATCTTCTAAAAAGACAGCAATCCTTTTAGGTTGTTCTCCACCCTCTAACGATTCTGGAGTTTCTTCAATGATCAATCTTTGAATGTCTACGAGCTTTTTATCTACGAGCTTAAATTTTCCTTTTCTTCCACAACTGCAAGATATAGGTTCTCTAAATTTATTTCCAGTTTGCTCAACAAATATTTGTGCGCCACAATTTGGGCAAGAGAATGTAGCAAATAGTACTTTTGGGCGAACGTCTGATGCTTGCCTAACTAAACCTTCGACTACAACGACATTTTGTAAATGTCTGCTTCTTATATCACGAATCCTAACAAACGACGAAGCCGGCAAATTTCTTAATCTTACTTTTATCGGATATTTAGCTTCCGGTATATCTAATTGTTTTATCGCTTCTTCTATATTTTGAATATATTCAGAAAAATTTGTAAGCAATTCTTCAGAAAGTTCCAAATCATATTTTGCTAATGTTGAAAAATCAATATAAATAGAACTATGACCTTTTTTAATACGCATTAGCAATTCATTGTAATAATATTTTTCAATAAACGTTCTAAATTTAGAAATTATTTGTTCTTTTAGTTCAGCACCTCCATTCATACTTTGGTTTAAATTTTAGGTATTTAAATAATTTTTACTACTGGAGAAAATATATCAAGAAAATTATTCTTCTTTTAGTTCTCCTGCTTTAATCAATTCTTCTCTAAGCGCCCAAATAGAATCTTTTATTTCTTTTTCGGATTTTGCGCCAGTGATTACTACTTTTCCAGTGCCGAATAATAAGAAAGTTATATGTGAATTTTCTGGTTTGTAAACTAAACCTGGAAATTGTTCTGGATCGTATTCGGTGTTTTCGAATTTCATAATAATTTCATTAAGATTTAATTTACCGCCGACGCTTCCGGAAGCAACCATGTTTTGCACGTTTATTTCAGGTTTAGCAGTAACTTTTAATCCAAGTGCTTCTAATTTGCTAATAATCGCGTTGATTGCACGTTTAACTTCGCTTAATGTTTTAGTGCCGACACAAATTATTTTGCCAGAACTGAATAATAATGCATTTGCTTTAGGCTCATCTATTTTTAGAATCAGACCTGGAAAAGTTTCTGGGTTATAGTCTGCTTTTTCTAATCTTGCCGCCAATCTTTCTAATGGCAATTCGCGGTGCAATGATGCAGAAACAACAACATTTTCGGTTTTTGTGTATACTTTTGCTTCTTTACTTTTTTTAATAGCTGTTGTAATGTTTTTACGAAAAAGGGAAAAGCAAGGTTTGTTTTTTTCCGGTTTGATAGGGCTGTTTTATTATTTAAATTTCTTGTATTTTATACCACTCTTATTTTTCAGTAGAAAAGTCATATTTGTAGCTGTTGCAAGTTTTATTTACTGGACTTTTATAGCATACTTTCAAGGTCATAGCTTTTATATTTTAGATGTTTACAAGTATATACTAACTCTTAATAATGATGCG
>JAWAPU010000030.1:0-6276 GCA_038894275.1 Candidatus Nanoarchaeia archaeon
AATGATCGAAAAACAAGAAACAAAATTAAAAGAAAAATTGCAAGAGTTACAGAAAGAATTACTTGCTAAAATTAAGTAAGATTTTAAAAGGAATCTTTGATTAAAGTCAAAATGGGTGCACTTGATTATGCGCTTAAATTATTAAACAATCTTGTTTCAGATAGCCTTATATCCAAATCAATTAAAACAGTTTTAGAAGAAATAATTGAAGACCTAAAAGATAATAAAAATTTGGAAATTAAAATTAGCGCAGCTTTACAAAAAATAGAAGATTTAGCTTCAGACCCAAACCTTTCAACAGACATAAGAACACAAATGTGGTCTTTGACTACCTTACTAGAAAACGCTTTAAAGGAATTATAAATATTTACTACAAAACACAAAAGTTTATATTTGGTACTTTTTTGAGTATTTAAAGGTGACATCATGTCAATACTCGATAACCTCAAAAAAGCATTTACCACAAAGGAAACTGATGCAGAATTACACGAAGATTATGTAGAACTAGAAGCAGACATAAAAGATAAAAGTTCAAAAGTGTTGGTAAGACCTTTTACACTTACACAATACGACGATATTAAAGACATTCTTAATGCAATAAGAGATGGCACAACCATATCAGTTATCGATATTGCGCCTTTAAAAGATAAAGACCTTTCAGAATTAAAGCGTGCTGTCGATAAAATTAAAAAAACTGTAGAAGCAAATGACGGAGATATTGCTGCTTTTGGAGAAAATTTCTTGCTTGTAACTCCTGCGTTTGCAAAAGTTTGGAGGAGAAGCGAAGTCCAAAAGGCAGAAGAACCTCAAAAATCTTCAGAAAATAAAATAGACGAAGAATTTTAATTTTTTATTTTTAATAGTTTGATTTTTAAAGAGATATCTTTTTAAAGTCTAATTTCTTTATTTTTGAAGGAGGTTAAAATGGCTGTAGAAGCTGGAGAACTTATTATATGGGCTACGGTGCTCGGACTTTTGATAGGGGTAATTTGGAGCTTAAAATATCTTGTAATTTTAGATAGAAGAATTGAAAGAATGGAAGAACACATGGATAGAATATTGCATAAACTTGAAACTCCTGCTAAAAAGCGCTGATGCCCTTTTTGTTTTTTAAACTATCCGGAGAAAATTTAGAATTAGGATTAAAAGAAATAGCAATGCTTTTTTATCCAAAGAAAATAGAAGTGCAAAAAAGGTTCGACAATTTCGCGCTGATTAAAATAAATTGCAAAGAGGAAGATCTTAAAAAAGTGCGCAAGCTTGCTTTTTCACATTTTTGTGCAATCCTTATTAAAAAGTTAAAATCTTTAGAGTTAAAAGAACTAGATAAAATAAATTGGTCTTTTGTAAAGTTGCCTTTTTGTGTTCGCGTTATAGATTTAACTAAAAAAGAATTTCCGAATATAGAAGCTCGTTTAGCTGGTCCAATATATGATTTTTTTACACACCATCGTGAGATAAATACTCCTTTTGTATCGTTGGAAAATCCAAAAACAACGATTTTATTTGTTATTAGAGAAAAAGAAGTGTATGTTTGCAAAATGTTTTGGAAAGCCGAATCGGGCAGATTTAAAAATAGAGAACCGTCTAAAAAACCTGCTTTTCATCCAACTTCTTTAAAACCTAAATTGGCATTGCTTTTAGTTAATTTAACAAATGTTAAACCAAACGAAATTTTGTTAGATCCTTTTTGCGGAACTGGTTCTATTTTAATAGAGGCGGGACTTATAAAAAGTAAGCCAATTGGCGTAGACATAGATTCAAAAATGATAGAAGGTGCTAGGCTTAATTTAAATTTTTATAAAGTCAAAGGAAAATTAATTATCGAAAACGCCCTTAACTTACCAAAATTATTTAGAGCAAATTCTATCGATGCTATTGCAACAGATCCGCCATACGGAAGATCTACAAAAATTGGTGCACCTACTTTAGATAAACTTTATAAAGATTTTTTTGACGCTGCGCATTTTGTTCTAAAAAAGAATAGATTTTTAGCATTAATGTACCCTCATTATATTAAAGCAGAAAAATTAATTAAAAAAGGAAAATGGAAAAAAATATTTTCATCTGAAATGTATGTACATGGCGGCCTAACTAGAAAGATACTAGTTTTGCAGAAAAAATAAGTTTAAAAATATTAGTCTAAATTGATTTTTTATGTCAAAATTCGATAGCGAGACACTTAAAAAATACAAAAAATCAGGCTATCGAATAGTAGGGAAAAACTTGCACACAGGAGTAGAAATATGTCGTTGGACAAAATCTGTTTTACGTGGTGGAAGAAATTGCTATAAAGGAGTTTGGGGCATAAAATCGCACAGATGCTTACAAATGAGTCCTTGTTTAGATTTTTGTACATTTGCCTGCCAATTTTGTTGGAGGACATTTAGAAATAGAAATAAAGCACCTGAAAAATGGGATTCGCCAAAAGAAATTTTAGATGAGGCTATAAAAGCCCAAAAAGAACTTTTATCTGGTTGGAAAGGTAATCCTAAAACCTCTAAAAAATTATTCGAAGAAGCGTTAGAACCAAAACATATTGCAATTTCTTTAGACGGAGAGCCAACTCTTTATCCATATTTAGCAGAACTTATCAAAGAAATAAAATCAAGAGGTATGACTGCATTTTTAGTTACAAATGGAACAATGCCTGAAAAATTAAAAGAACTTTTAGAAAAAAACGCAGAACCAACAAATCTTTACATTTCTGTTTATGCTACAAATTCAAAAGATTATTCGAAAATTTGCAATCCTTTTATTCCAGATGCTTTTGATAGAGTTTTAGAATCATTAAAGTTAATGAAAAAGTTTAAAGAAGCCAAAACGATTTTTAGAATGACTTTGGTAAAAGATCTTAATTTAAAAGACCCTAAAGGTTGGGCTAAATTAATAAAGATTGCCGAACCACAATATGTAGAATTCAAAGGTTATACTTGGATAGGCGAATCTAGAAAAAGATTAAAAAGAGAGAATATGCCTACAATGGAAGATTTAGAAAATTTTGCTAACGAATTGCTTCCATTAATAGGGTATAAAATTATTCATAGAGACAATATTAGCAGAGTTATTTTACTTAAAAAATAACAAAGCAAACTCAATAAAGTTTAAAAATAACATTCTCTTTTTTAAATAGAGCTGGCCAATGAAAAAAATAGATTATACCTATAACACGTCTAAAAGTTCTACTGAAAGAGAAGATTTAAAAATACTGCTAAGCGCAGTAATAATTTTATTTTGTATCGCATTAACTATAAAATTTTTTAATATTTCTGTATTAGATGGAAGAGCGGTTTTTAATACTTCGCCGATTGATTTGGACTCGAAAAATTTGCAAGAAAATTCATGGGTTAATTCAAACATAAATCAAACTTCAAGTATAAATTTAGAGCAAGCCGACTTTAGAACTCTTGAAGTTTGCAATTGTGATTCTTGCTCTAGCTGCCAAAATTGTATAAATCTTGGTAACTACAACCTAATAAATATAACACGCGATATAACTGCAAATTCTTCTCCATGTATTGTTATAAACAAGTCAAATGTTATTTTAAGTGGAAATGGGCGTAGGATAAATAATGGTGCAATAAATATTTTAGGAAGCCCTTTAGTATCAAATGTAACAGTGGAGCAAATTATTATAAACAATACAAATGGCATTACCTTGGGGGATGCAAATAACATCAAATTAATAAATAATTCTATATTTTGCAATTCACCAATAGACTGCGATAAAGGCATATATGGGTATTGGGAACCAACTTATCAAGGTGCAACAAATGTTTCAATTGAAAATAATACAATAATTGGTTTTCCTAATGGTTTGTTTTTAAGAAAAGATGTTAATTGGCAAATTAAAAATAATAATTTTTCGAATTGTATGAGCGACTGCATAACCGTTATAGATTCTGAAAATATTTCTTTCGAAAATAATAGTGGAAAAAGTATTTGGGTAGAAAATTCGTTGATAAGCGCTACAAATCACTTTCTTGACGAAAACACAACAATTGATTTTGAGGGCGCAAATTTCACATTGAGCAATGTTTATTCTCCTCCTGCAGATCCTTTTGTTTTGCAAAACTTGAGCGCATATGTAAATGCTCAAGGAATTTATTCTTCAGGTTGGCTATTTTTAAATATGAGCTATCCAGAGCCAGATTTTGCTGAAGATACTATTATTTTAGCTCGAAATAGTGGAACATGGGAACTCAATTGTTCAAATTTTGCAAATTATTGTGGTATTGATACAGAAAATAATAAAGTTTACGCAAATATAACAGATTTTGGAAGCATATTTGCTCCTTTAGGAGGGTCCTACTTAGTTTATGATTGTACAAATATAACAAATCCTGGAATGTATTATTTAATGAACAATATATCGACAGACACTTCTCAAGCGTGTATTAATATTTCTTCAAACAATGTTATTTTTGATGGGTTAAGCAATACAATCTATAATGAAGTGGGGCAAGCCACAGCAGCAGCCATTTACTTCTTTTCTACTCTAAATAATATCACAATACGAAATGTAGTTATAAACAATTTTGGGTATGGAGTAAATTTCAATTACGGAGCCAAAATTTCAAATGCAACTATTGAAAATTCGCAATTTTACGATAACATTTATACTGGTATTAGTGTCGTAGGTGACAATATTCCTATAAGAAATAATAGAATAGAAAGTTATCCCTGGGCACAGTACCCGCTTTATCTTTCTGTAAATAATTCCATCGTAGAAAACAATACTATAATCAATGGGGTAAATTTATGTTATTTAGGAGGATCAAATAATATATTTATTAATAATTATTTCGACGGCGGAGCATCTTCAGATATTTTTACTGGCGGAGAAAATAACACATTTTACAATACAAATCTTGCATCTGGAAATTCTAGATTAATAGCTAACTTTACAGTAGGTGGCGGCTCGCTTAAAATAAAAGGAGTTCAGACTAGTGAAATTCCAACAGACCCTGAAAATTATACTAATATTGGCAAATATATAAACTTAAGCGCATATAGCGGTTTTCCGTGGATAAACCTTAATATTTCCTACAGAGATGAAGATGTGGAAGATATAAGTGAAAGTACTCTGCGAATCGCAAAGTATAATGGGGTATGGGAAACAAATTGCGATGCTTTTGCAAATAATTGTGGTGTTGATACAGAAAATAATATTGTTTATGCAAATATAACGGGTTTTGGAAGTATATTTGCTCCTTTAGGAAAACCAGGTATTCCTGTTTCGGATTGCATTAATATAACGCATGGCGGCATATATTATTTAACAGAAAATTTGAGTAATAAAATTGTAGATGTGTGTATAAACATTACTGCAAGTAATGTTTTTTTCGATGGACAAAATAATTATGTCGATGGTGCAGAAGGCTCTAACATAGGCGTTCTAGTAACGCAAGCAAAAAATGTTACTATTAAAAATCTCGAAGTTAAAGAATGGCGAACCGGTGTCAACATAACAGACACTATTCCTTTAGACTACGAAAATATAACATTAGAAGGCGTAACAATACATTCAAATACAGATTATGGAGTTTGGGTGAGTGGAGTTACATTTGAACAACGCTGGATTTATTTAATTAATTCGAAAATTATCAATAATAAATATTCTTGGAACACCATAGGAGTTTATCTTCATGCAAACTATTCAGCCATGTTTAATTGCACAATAGCAAACAATTCAAGAGGATTAGACGCGAAGGGCATAGGTCTATGGGCAGATAACACTTTTTCCAATAATACCGAATACGATATCAAAACAGAAGGTCTTTCTTCGCTTCAAGCAGGCGTCAACTTTGATCATGCTACTGTATATATTCATGTTCGAGGCACTGGTGCCACAATTAAAAGCGAAAAGCCAACAATTTCAGATCCACCAGGTTATAAAAACATTGGACACTATCTAAATATCACTAATTTAACTGGGCCAGGGGATATTTATTTAGAATTTTATTATTCAGACGAAGATTTGAATGGAATTAATGAAAATACTTTAAGTATTTGGAAATATAATGGAAGTTGGTCCACTTGCTCAGAATTTGGATACGATTGTGGGGTTGACGTCGTAAATAATAAAGTTTATGGTTACGTAAATAATTCTGGAAGCATATTTGCACCTTTAGGAGAAATACTGGCTGGCATTTGCGAATGTGATTCTTGTGAAAATTGCACAAATAAATTAAACGACCCTTCTTGCACTGAAGTAAAATTAACCGCAGACATAATCGATCAATCGGGAACTTGCATAAATAATCCTGAAAATTT
>JAWAPU010000031.1:0-6216 GCA_038894275.1 Candidatus Nanoarchaeia archaeon
CAGAACCCGCTGGAGCAGGAGGGCACTTACCCACTGCCTGAAGCGCAGTTAGACCGATTCTTCTTTAAGATTCTGGTGGGCTACCCTTCTCTGGATGAGTTGCGCGAGATTGTCGACATAAACATATTTGCATTTTTTAAAAGGCGCAATAAAATTTACTTTAACTCTATAAACAGCTAACCGTGATTCAAATGGTGGCTTTTCGGCAACATCGCTATTATGATTATTCTCGCTCATACACAATTCACCATATTATAAGGATTTTTTTATTTAAAAATTTTTACTTTTTCGCTTTAAAATTAAACAATAATTCCATAACCTATTAAATGCCATCTGCCGCCTATTTGCCTAGCCAAGGTTACTTTCGTATCTTTTAATACAATAACAGGTTTTCTAAGCGTTAACGTCATAATTTTACCTAAGCTTTGAATAACACCCACAGTAGTAGCAGTACCTATATTAATCATGAGTGGTTCATATTGTTTGAAAGGTTCAAGTTTAATTTTCTCTTTTGTTCCTATAATGTATTCAAAAAAGAAAGGTTTTATCTTTATAGTTTGTAGCGGTTGCGGTAGTTTATTAACAAGACTCACAACATTGCCTATAAGCCCGTCTGCTTTTGTTATAGAAGGGTCTATTTCTGTAACAATGGCAACAGAACCGCCAGGCCCTTTTTCATCAACTGACAAATTTCCACACCGTATGCCCACTATTTTTGTTTTTATAGGAGTCCAGCTTATTTTCCCTCCTTTTTCTATTTTTAAACCAGGCCGAATTTCAATTTCATCATTAACTTTAAATACGCCTTGAGATATGGCACCACCTATTACTCCTCCTTTTAAATCGCAAATAGGTGTGCCTGGTTTATTTATATCAAAACTTCTAGCGATTTGCATAATGGGCGTTTCTGTTAAATTACGTTCTGGCGTTGGAATGTATTCTTGCATAGCTTCCAATAGAAACGAAATATTAATTTTCTTTTGAGCAGAAATAGGTATTATTGGCACTTCTTTTCCTAAAACAGATTTAACAAAATTTTTAATCGCATTATAATTTTCCAAAGCTTTTTCTTTTGACACTAAATCAATTTTGTTTTGGGCGATTATTATGTTTTGTATGCCAAGAATTTTCAAAGCAAAAAGGTGTTCTGCTGTTTGTGGTTGAGGCACAGATTCGTTTGCAGCAATAACCAAAATAGCACCATCCATTATCGCAGCACCAGCCAGCATAACCGCCATTAGTGTTTCGTGTCCAGGCGCGTCTACAAATGAAATTTTTCTTAAAAGCTTTGTCTCGACATTATGCTCTGGGCAAATTTTTTCAACTCTAAACTCGCCTTTTGGGCATTTTCTTATTTCGGCATCAGCATATCCTAATTTTATTGTAATTCCTCTTTTAATCTCCTCTGAATGAAGCATCGTCCATTTTCCAGTTAGCGCATATGTAAGAGTTGTTTTTCCATGGTCTACGTGTCCTGTTAATCCAATTGTTACTTCTGGCAATTTTTCTTCGGGCATAAAAACAATTTTAAAATAGTATTTAAAAAGTTAATTACTTTATTGCTTTTTTCTCTTTTGATTTTTGCCTAAAAGAATTTTGCCCACATCTGGGACATTTTATTGCGCCAGTCTTAATTTTAAGGATATCTGCGCGAATTTTCTTTTTACACCTTCTGCAAACCCAGACATTTTGAAATAATCTGGCAACAGCTTCCGGTATTTTAGCAGGCATTTTACTCCTTTGTTTTTATTTGTTTTATGATTTTATTCCCCATTAAATCCCAATAAACTACTGTATAGTTTGGCTGAATTTGTCCTTTTAATTCTTCAGCAATTTCTGCTTCAAATGTTTCGTACGTTTCTAAATCCATTATTTGCGCTTTATTTTCAATAATATTTAAAACTTGAGCATTTTTCTTTTCTATAATTGGGACTTCTACTTTATCGTGACTTGTATAAACCGCCATTTTTTTAGTCCCGGTCAGCAAATCTATTGCAGTTATTCTATATTTAGCATGACCGTGTTTTCCTGGTGCAGACCAATCCATTCCTACAATTTCACAGGGCCGCCCTTCCATCATTATGTATCTGCCAGGCTTCAACGAACCAACTTCTTCATATTTAACTTCCATGTCCAATTTTCAAAAATTTTATTTAAAAAACTTTTGTATTTAGAAGTTTAATTTTTTAACAATTCTATCCAACGCATAAATAAATGCAGCTTCCTTTAAATTTGTTTTATATTTTAAACTTGTTTCAAATATATTTTCAAATGCAGAAATCATTTGCACCTCCAAATTTTCATTTACTTTTTCTTCGCTCCATTTTTGATTTCTCTTATTTTGAAGCCATTCAAAATATGAAACCGTAACCCCTCCTCCATTAGCCAAAATATCAGGTATTACAATAATTTCTTTTTTGTTTAAAATTTTATACGCGTCTTCTGTTACAGGGCCGTTTGCCATTTCTACAATTATTCTAGCATTAATTTTTAGCGCATTTTTATTATTAATTGCATTTTCTAAAGCAGCTGGCGCTAAAATATCTACAGGCAATTCTAAAAGTTCTTCATTAGTAATTTTTTTTGCGTTTTTATATGCAGTTACAGACCCCTCTTTTTCTTTTACTTTCATAATTTCTTCAGGATTTAAACCATCTGGATTAAAAACGCCACCTTTAGAATCCGAAATCGCAACTATTTTAAAACCTTGCTCATTTGCAAGCTTAGCAAAATAATAGCCAACATTTCCAAAACCCTGGACTGCAATGCTTTTGTAATCTTTATTTAATTTTTTAAGAAGAGCATTAAGTATGATTACTCCCCCTCTTCCTGTAGCCTCTGTTCTGCCTAAACTTCCACCCTTTTCAATTGGTTTCCCCGTAAATGTTGCAGGAGATTTTTTTCCAATTGTTTTTTCGTACTCGTCTAACATCCATGTCATTATTTTAGCATCAGTGTTAACATCTGGTGCTGGCACATCAATATCTTCTCCAATAAAAGGAGTTAATGCTCGAGCGAAATTTCTCGAGAGTTGTTCAAGCTCTTTTTCAGAAAGATCATGCGGATTTACTATAACTCCCCCTTTTCCTCCGCCAAATGGCAAATTACAAGCAGCGCATTTAAGACTCATCAAAATAGAAAGAGCAACAACCTCTTCTCTACTCACATTTGGATGATATCTTATCCCTCCTTTATATGGCCCTAATAAATTATTATGTTGGCTTCTGTACCCGATAAACATTTTAGTTTTGCCATCCAATTTTAAAGGAATTTTAATTTCTACTACTCTGTCTGGTTGGATGATATATTCGATAATATCTTCAGATAAACCCATTTTTTTCCCAGTGCTCCTAATGAGATTTTGCGTGGTAGCCAGCATATTATTTTGATTAGCCATGCTATGGATTTAATTATGTTTTATTTATAAATCATTCTGTTTTAAAAATATTATTGAATTGCGAATCTTAATATTGCTGCAACTCCGCCTAAACCTTCTAATTGTTGACCTTCTTTTGATTCTTTTGATATCGCAACTATTTCGGCTCCAGATTTTTCAGCCGCATCTACATACATAAAAAATTTTTCATCTGGCAAGGATTCCGATAAAAGGAGAGTTTCAACAGCATTTTGTTTTAGAGCAGTCAACACTTTCTCTTCTCCATAGCTAACAAACGCAGGTTTTTTGGCTAATAGTTGTAGAAATTTTTGCATTGCTTGAGTTTCTATGGCGATTTCTTCTTTAGATAAAACGTCTTCGGAACGTTCAACCAATTCTTTTAATCCGAAATCTCCGGTATAACCAGTTGCTTTAACTGCAATTATTTGCTTTTTAATATCTGTTCTTATGTAATTTCCAGCTATTAACTCTTCTTTTGTAGGCCCAGGCCCACCTATGATTATTCCTTTAACTTTCTCTTGCGAAAAAATTTTGTTAATCGCTTCGCCTACTTTCGAGTACCAATCCTTTGCCATTCCTTCTATAGCTCTTGAAAGTCTTGCAGCACTTTGCCCGCCCACTTTAAATTTTCCAGGTACAAAAGATTGGGCAGACCAAACAGGTATAATTTGCTTTCCTTTGAGTAACGCGATACTTGCTTCTCTCCTATCCATAACTATTAAACCAAAAACAACTTTAACTTCTAAAAGTTCTTTTAACGGATCTAAAAAAAAGGTCTGGTCACATTTGTAAATTTTTACATTTATCGGTTCAAAAGGCTCAATAGCCCAAGAACGTACATCCATCACTCCTTCTCTATCAGAAACATTGCCTGCAAAAACAACTAACCCATTTTCAGGAAGTTTTTTATATGTTTTAATATGATTTAACATTTTATCTATTGCAGCGGTTACATTTTTTCTAGTGGTAGTTGATTTGATATTTCTAGCTGTTCCAGCTTCTTCGCCTAATTGATTTATGATTGCTTGTAATTGAAAATTTGCAGGAATGTAAACCGAAATTAGTTCAGTATGTTTTGCACGATATTTTGATAACTCTGAAACCAATCTTTTTAATTCGAACCTCTTTTTTTGCAAATCCTTTTTTATTTGTTCCATATTAGAACACTCCTAATGTTCCTTTTTCAATGTGCAAATGTTTAACTCTTGTTATTTTTGCAATTTCGTTTGCTAGAAATTCTACTTTTGTGTTAGGATATCTAACACTTAATTTTTCGAGCTCTGCGCCAGGTCCAAGACCTTTACTTGCTTTGTATTTTCTTATTTCTGAAACTATTTCTAAAATGCACTTACCCAATTCTAATGCTTCGACATCTAGCGGTTCATTTTCTAAAAATTGACTCAAGTGTATGGATGGAATTTTTATGTATTTTTTATAAATTTCTTGATAAATTTCTTCTGTAATATGTGGCAAAAAGATTGCGAACATTTGTAAAATGATGTAAAATATTTTAAACAAAGTTTGTTCCGCACTAGATTTTTCTTCGGGGTTTGATGGAGAATATAGGCGATGTTTAATCATTTCTAAATAAAAATCACAAAATTCATGCCAGAAGAATTGTTCTAAAATTCTTCGCGCAGAAACGGCATCATACTTTTCAAAGTGTTTTTTAAATTCATTTAAGACTTCTAAAGTTCTAGAATAAATCCACTTATCTATTATGTGCTTCGGCGAAGCTTTTTTTGCGGGTTTAATTTGCCAAAGTTCAACAAATCGTGCAACATTCCAAATTTTAATCATTAATTTTTGCGCTCTAACCAATTCCTTTTCCATAAAAGGCGCATCTTCTCCTATATTTACGACAGAAGCAAAATATCTTAATGCATCTGAACCGTATTTTTCAACCAAATCTAAAGGATTAATTACATTACCTAAAGATTTGTGCATAGCCTTACCTTTAGGATCTAATACCATTCCATTTATCATCATATTTTTCCAAGGCATTTTATTAAAATGCAAATAAGACTTTAAAATGGTATAAAATGCCCAAGTTCTTATGATTTCATAACCTTGCGGCCTTAAATCAAAAGGTATGGAATTTGCATTAAATCCGCGTACTATTTGTGGGGTGAGTGAAGAAATCATCCAAGTATCAAAAACATCTTCTTCTGGTTTAAATTCTCTACACCCGCATTTTGGGCAGACTTTTATTTTTGGTTTTTGAGAAGTTGTATACACTGGTAGATCTTTTTCTTTTGGTAAAATTATTTCGCCACATTTAGAGCAATACCAAACAGGTATGGGTACCCCATAGTAACGTTGTCTACTGATTATCCAATCCCAAGATAAACCTTTTACCCAATCTTCGTATTTTGTTCTGTGATATTCTGGGACCCATTTTATTTCTCTACCAATTTTTAATAATTCTTCTTTCAAATGTAATATTTTTATGGCCCATTGTGGACTTGGTATAAGTTCTACCGGATTTTTACATCTCCAACAAACGCCAACATTTTGGATTATTTTTTCTTGTTTTTTCAAAAGATTTTTAGATTTTAAAATACTTAATATTTTTTCTTTAGCTTCTTTTACTCCCAAATTGGCAAAATCTTTTGCTAAGTCGTTTAATTTTCCATCTTTTGTTAATACAATTTTAACAGGTAAATTGTATTTTTTTTGCCATTCTAAATCTGTTTTATCGCCGTATGTGCAAACCATTACAGCACCGCTGCCAAATTCCATTTGCACACGTTCGTCAGAAAGAATCGGAACTTCTAAATCAAAAAGAGGCACGCGGGCTTTTTTACCAATGATCGTTT
>JAWAPU010000032.1:0-6098 GCA_038894275.1 Candidatus Nanoarchaeia archaeon
ATTGCTATATATAAAGCACCCACAACAACAGATTCCATAGACCTTCCTCTTACTAACGCTTTTCTAACCGCTAAATTGTATATTCTGGCAGCTTCTTCTTCAATGGCAGCCGGAACATTAAGCAAAGAAGCAACTCTTTTAAGTTCAACCAAAGCATATTTTAAGTTTCTTTCAAGTGCTGTAGATGATCGATTGTGCCATTCTCTCAATCTTAAAAATTTTCTTCTCTGAGAGCCAGGCAAATTATAAATTTCTGCTCCAGCTCCTATGGTAGTACCAGTACCTAAGTCTGCTCTTGTAAATGTTGCTGGCGCCCCAGCTCTCCTATGATCTTCGCCATCTTCTGAAAATTCGCGCCATTCTGGACTAGTATCTATTAAATTTTCATCAATTACAGTTCCACAATCTCTACAAACTATTTCGCCATGTTTTTCGTCAATATGCAAATTAGTAGAATTGCATTCAGGACATCTTTTAATAGTACCTGTCATGTTATCACCAAAATTAAGTTACTTAATTTCATTTATAAACTTTTCGCTTTTTTTAAAAGACTTTTGGAAAACCTTTATAAATATTTTCACAACAACTTTTTAAGTATCGCAACTTTTTAATCTTTTAATTGTATTTTAAATATATGCAAGTAAACACAAAATACGAAATTAAAATTTCTAAAGATATTTTTTGTCCTAAATGCGGTGGGATGAGTTTAGTATTAAATAAAGCGACATTAGAAGAAAAGTTAGGTAAGATACCAGCCAAATTTGAAGGAGTTGTTATTAGATATTGTAAAGCATGTGATATTTATTTTTCATCTGAGCAAGTTACTTATTCGGTTAAAAAATAAAAAGTTAAATTTGTTGATAAATTCTCACAATTTCTTCACAATCTCTTAAAACACTCGGATCAACAGGATCCGGACAACCTTGTGGTTTTAGAATTGTAAATTTAACACTCCACGCCCCACTTCTAATTGGACACTTTGCTTTAAACGGTTGACTCGCACTTACAATTTCACATTCGCTTACAGAAGAACCTATTTCTTCACAAGACCATAAACGGCCAGTTATTTCGCAAAGTGAGCTTTTTGCATTTATGAGTTGAGAATTTGCCGGCACATTTAAATTACTTAAAGTTGCAATCCCGTCATTTGTAATCGAACATTTTGCACCTTCAAAGTCTGTTTTACAAGCACTACTAGATTTTTCACCTTTTTCAACACATCCACTAATAAAAATCGCCGCTATGATTGAAATTAATAAAAATAGAAATGCTTTTTTAACCATTTGACCCTCCTATAAATTTTTAAAAAATTAGAATTTTAAACTTTGCGTTTTGTGTGTTCTTCAACTTTTGGCTACTTACTTTTAATTAAAATAGCATTTACAACCCCATCTCGACTTGGTCTATTTGTTATCCTTGCGAGACCGTCTTCTGTTTCTATTATTGCCCCTTTGGTTAAAACATTCATTCTTGCATAGTGTCTGTTCGCAGGGTTTTCTTTTACGTATTTTATTTTCGATTTCTTGTATTTGCCATCCACCAATAAATTAACAACATCTGAGCTAATTAAACGAATAATTTTATTGCCGCCACGTTGTCTTATTTTTTTAGTCGCTAATTTTCCAACTTTAGTAAGTGTTGGATCTGAGCCTAATTCGTATAATCTTTTTTTTCGATAGGGCCAATACTTACCACCGCTTGCCTTTTTTCCTTGCCTTTTAGTCTTCCACTTTGTCATAAAGTTTTAAGAAAAAATATTGCTTTTAAAGTTTTGCATTTATCTTAAATTTTTTCCATCTAAGCAAAGTTTTTAAATAATATCTGTTCTCCTTTAGCTATGACAACAAACATAGAAAGACCACTTGATTTATTGAATGAAGCCAAAGGGAAAAGGGTTTTGGTAGAAACAAAAGCCAAAAAGCAAATTATTGGCACTTTGAAAGCGTTTGATATCCATATAAATATGGTTTTAGCAGACGCAGAGGAAAGAAACGAAGAAGGACAAATTTCGAGAAAGATCGGAGACGTATTTATACGAGGTGATATGATAGTTTTAGTAGCACCAGCGCCTTAATTAACCCTTTCGTACGTTTGCTTGATTATATTAAACACACGCTCTAGATCTTTTGCTTCAACTAATGTGCGTAATTCCATTCTTGCAGATGCTTTTACCAGTCTAGATATTGCAATAACTGTTTTTGCGGTTATTGGAAATTTTAATTCTTTTTCTTTATCCTTGAGGTTTGCAACAAATTGAGCAATTTTATCTGCTAATTCTGGCGACATCTCAACATTTAAATTATTTGCAATTCTAATGTATTTTTGAATAAAGACAATATCTGGCAATTTGATTGAAATTTTATCTTCAGCAATTAATTTTTTGGCAATGTCTGAAAAATTACTCAGAGATTCTCTAACTTCAAATTGTAAATGAAAATTGTTAACATCTTCTAATTCTGTTGGTTTATTCGAGCCCGCAAGAACCTTTATTTGCGCTTCTAATTTATATGTTTTATTTGGCTTTACATATTTTATAAAACCGAATTCCATGGCATCGTATAATTTTGCTTTAAAATTTTTGTATTTTTGAATATCGCTAATTATAAATATATTTTTGTGGGCGTTTACCAAATTTTTCATAAACGAATTTTGAGAAGCTAAAACTGCCGCAGGCGAAAGCGCGATTATGCTTTTGTAAATTTTTTCTAAAATAGACTGGTCTTCGCATATTAATAAATAATGTAACGGTTCTTTTGAGAATAATTGTAACGCCAATGCTTGCCTCATATGTTGATTGATTATTAAATTTGGTGCGATAAACTGAGGAATAACTTGCCAAACTTTCGTTGCAAATTCGTTAGCTCTTTTTTCAAAAAATCTTTTTTTAATTTTTTTATCTAACTTTTCTAACCAAATTTTAGTCTCTAATTCATTGGTGAAATCAGGATTTAATGTTCTTTTTTCGGGTTTTAAATAAAAAACTCGAGGTAAAAGATCTTTTCCGCTAATTAAAAAAGACCATCCCTTCTTTTTTATTTTAATAAATGCTTTTTGTTGTTTTATTAAAAAAAGAAGTTTTGCTTTTTCATCATTTTTTAAATATTCATCAATGATTGAAAATTGAAATTTTTCTTTATTATTTAATTTTCTTGCAAGAAAAGCCACATCTCTAACTATCTTTGCAAATTTTCTTCCGTATTTGTTGGCATCTTCTAAAATTTTTTTTCCTTTGCTAAAGTCCATAAGTGGCGGAGGTGGGAGTTGAACCCACGACATCGAGCTTATGAGACTCGCGTTCTACCGCTGAACTACTCCGCCGTGGACCGGCCGGGATTCGCACCCGGGGCCTCTCCCATGCCAAGGGAGCGATCTACTACTGATCTACCGGCCCAAAAGAATAGAAATAGAGAACTTTAAAAATTATACTATTTATTTTTTCTTAGCTTTTACAACGCGTTTTTTTATTTTTGGAATTTCTTCAGGTCTGTATTTTTTTCTAACTTCGTCTTCCAATCGAACTAATCTTTCTAAAACTTCGTTTATTTTTTCAGCTAAATCAATTTGCAAATCTAACGCATTTTCAATCCAATTTATTATTTCGCTCCATTTGACTTCTTTTTTCTCATCAAAATTTGCATGTATTTTTTCTTTGAGTTCTTTTGCATAGTCAATTATTTCATATGTGTGTTTTACCATTTATTTTTTATTAGATTTAACTATAAAAAATTTTATCGCTACTAAAAGAAAACAAATGCGGGCCCGACGAGATTCGAACTCGCGACGGCCAGCTTAAGAGGCTGGTGCTCTACCAGGCTGAGCTACGGGCCCATTTAATAAATTTATTTTATGTTTTAAAATTTATCTTTGCAGATATTTCCAGCTTAAAAAGATTCTTTGAAAAGCAGTTAAATTGCCAAAAATTATGAAAATTAAAGCAGCAATCTCTAAAATTGTTAAATTCAAAAACTTAAAGTGAATAAAAAAAGATTGTAAAATTAGTGCAAAAAATAAAATAACAATTCTATCTGCTCTTCCTAAAAAACCTTTGTAAATTCTACCCAACCCAAGAGCTTGAGCTTGCGTGCCTGCATAACTAGCAAGCAACACGCTAATATATGCAAAAAGTGCTAAAATCCAATTACAGAGTCCTGTTAAGGGCAACCCTACTATTAACACAAAATCTGCATATCTGTCTAAAATATGATCTAGAAAATCTCCTCTTTTGCTTTCTCGCTTTTTTAATCTCGCAATAAAACCATCTATGGCGTCGAAAAAACCACTAAGTCCGATTAACAAAGCCGAAATTAATAAAAAGAAATAATTTGTTTTTGAAAAATAATAAGTAAATAGTATTGCTAAAGCGAATCCAAAAGATAGTATTGTTAGTTTATTTGGGCTTACATCTTTAAATTTATAGCTCAATTTTTCAAGTAACCAATTTATTTTATTTCTAAACCTTTCGAGCATTTTAGAAAAGTTTAAAATAAGCTCATAACTTTTTCGGTTATGGTCGATGCGGATAGATTAGAAAAATTAAACAAGCTAAAAAAGTTGAGTATAAATCCATACCCTTACGCATTTAAGCAAAGTAATCACGCAGAAGATATAGTTAAAAATTATGAAAATTTTGAAAATAAAGAAGTATCTGTTGCTGGTAGAATATTGTCTGTTAGAGAGCATGGCAAACTTTCTTTCATGGACCTTTATGACTCTAGCGGTAAAATTCAAATTTGGTTTTCTAAAGAAAATTTAGGCAAAAATTTCGAGTTTTTAAAATATATTGAAAGAGGAGATTTTATTGGCGTAAAGGGCAAAGTAACAAAAACTAAAAAAGGAGAAGTTTCAATAAAAGCAAATAGTTTCGAACTTCTTTGTAAAGCATTAAGACATTTGCCAAGCACTTGGTTTGGCTTAAAAGATGTTGAAATTAGATATAGACAAAGATATTTAGATTTAATTATGAATCCAAATGTTAAACAAATTTTTATAAAAAGAACAAAAATATTTGATGCAATTAGAGAATTTTTAAATTCTCACGGATTTTTAGAAGTCGAAACCCCTATAATACAAACAATTTATGGAGGTGCGGCAGCCAAACCTTTTATAACCTATGTCAATGATTTAAAAACAAATGCATATCTTAGAATTTCAAACGAACTTTTTCTAAAAAGACTTTTAGTTGGCGGTTTTGAAAGAGTTTACGAATTTTCAAAAGATTTTAGAAACGAATCTATAGACAGCACGCATAATCCAGAATTTACACAAATAGAGTTTTATGCTGCGTATTGGGATTATAACGATGTTGCAAAATTTTTTGAAGAATTAATGGCATATGTAGCAAAAAAAGTTACAGGCTCTACAAAAATTGTTTACCAAGGCCATGAAATAGATTTTGGCAAACCTTGGCAAAGAATGACTATGTATGAGGCACTAGAAAAATTTGGCGGCGTAGAAATTAAAAAATGCGATCATGCCGAATTACAAAGATTGTCAAAAAAATATAAATTGGAATTGCCAAAAGGCGCTTCTGATGGTTTAATAATAAAAGAGCTTTTTGAAGAACTCTGCGAAGACAAACTTATACAGCCAACATTACTCATGGATCACCCTATAGAAACAACCCCTCTTTGCAAACCTCATAGAAAAAATCCTCACTTAGTAGAAAGATTTGAACCATATGTAGCAGGCATGGAAATAGGAAACGCTTATTCAGAACTTAATGATCCGATTTTACAAAGGAAATTATTCGAAGAACAAGTAAGAATGAGAAAATTAGGAGACGAAGAAGCGCATCCTATGGACGAAGATTTCTTAACAGCAATAGAATACGGTATGCCTCCTACTGGTGGAATGGGTATCGGAATAGATAGATTAGCAATGCTTTTTTCAGACACGCCTTCTATAAAAGAAGTTTTATTGTTCCCAATGATGAAGCCCAAAACTTAAGAATTTGCAACTTCATACACTACATTAATTAAATCTTCTATAATTTTTTCTTTGTTTATTACTTCTTTAATTCTCTTTTTTTCTTTTTCGAGAAGATTTTCTTTTATTTGTTTATCATTTAAAACTAATAAAATTTTCTTAGCAATATCTTT
>JAWAPU010000033.1:0-6046 GCA_038894275.1 Candidatus Nanoarchaeia archaeon
AATTACGATTTTATCACTATAATGCCTGATGGTAAAGCACTAGAATTAGGTTCTGTAATAAATTTAGGACAAAAATTCGCAAAAGCTTTTAACATAAAATATAAAGACAAAAGTGGAAAAGAGCAATATGTTTGGCAAACTTGTTATGGCATTTCTGAAAGAAGTTTAGGTGCCACATTAGCAATTCATGGCGATGATTATGGATTAATCTTTCTTCCTATCATTGCGCCAATTCAAATAATAATTGTTCCTATATTAAAGGGTCTAAAAGAAAAAGACGAAGCAATTTTAAATAAAGCACACGAATTAAAAAAATCGCTAGAACCTATCTATAGAGTTGAAATCGATTTATCTGAAAAAAGCCCCGGCGAAAAATTTTACCACTGGGAAGCAAAAGGAGTCCCATTAAGAATTGAATTAGGAGAAAAAGAATTAAAAAATAAAGAATATGCTGTAGCAATTAGAGATATTAAATTTAAAGAAAAAATTTCTGAAAGTGAGTTATTTTCCAAACTTCCGAAATTATTTTACGAATTTGAAGAACGATTATACAAAAAAGCAAAAGAATTTTTTGAAAGTAAAATAAAAATTTGTAAAGATTTGAAAAGCGCAGAAAAACATATCAAAAGCGGAATTGTAAAATTGGCTTGGTGCGGAGAAGAAAAATGCGGTAAAAACTTAGAAGAAAAATTGGTTGGATGTGCTCTTGGTTATGATGAAACTGAGCAAGCAAAGGGCAAATGTGTCGCCTGTGGAAAAAATGCAAAAAGAATTTTATATTTTGGCAGAACTTATTAGTATTTTAACATCTTACTTTTATCTTTCCATAGTTTGGAACGTCTAATGAAAATTCTTTCCACACTCCAATTTGCACATCTAGCTTATTCTCTTCACCCAAACATTTTGTAACGTCATCTGCAATTTTTTTTATTTTGTTATCTGTATTATAAATTTCTAAGTCATATTTTCCTTCGTTGTTTATAAAAATTTGAAAATCCGGATTTTTCTTTCCTTCAACATATACTTTTATTTCTGTACCTATCAGTTGTGCTCTATTCGCACCTTTTCTGTATGACTTCTCGTGGTTTTTAAAATAAGGGACTAAGTAAATTTTTTCTGCAGCAACTTTTTGGCCAAAATTTTCTGGACTAGTTATATTCACATCAGTTAATTTTTCTACTAACGGGCTTCTTTCATTTTCTAAATATGATGGAGGTTCTATCCAAAAGAAATAAGCAAGGCTTACTTCTACTTCGCATTCCGGTAAAGCAATTAATACTTTATCTAATATATCTTCCACTCCCACTACAAAAATAGTCAATAAAATTTTTTAAAAGTTTTTATAATCCCAAAATTTTAACTAAAACTTTTTTTCTTCTTTGCCCATCGAATTCGCAATAAAAAATCTCTTCCCATGGACCTAAATCTAATTTTCCATTTGTTATCGCCATAACTACTTGATGCCCCATTAGTTGACGCCAGATATGTGCCGCAGCATTATCTTCACCAATATTGTGAGCATAATTCTCATTATACGGCACTAATCTTTCTAAAGTCTTAAGAAAATCCTTATGCAACCCTTTTTCATTGTCATTGACTATAACCGCAGCCGTAATATGCATCGGATTAATTAAAACAAGGCCTTCTGTTACTCCGGATTTTTTAACAATTTCTTCTATTTTTTCAGTAATTTTGATAAATTCAATTTTGTTTTTTGTGTTAAATTCTAAATATTCTGTTAACGTTTTCATAAGAATAATTTTCTAAAGCGATTTTAAAAATTTATTCCAAATATCTTCAGCGATTACTTTTTTTGCTCTTTGACCATCTATTAATATCCAATTATGGCACCATTTATGCTCAAGGGCAAGCGAAAAATATGCTTTTCGCACATTTGTTAATTTATCGATTTTGGATTCGTTTATATCCCATTTTCCTTTTTTTTCCAAACTTTTTCTTCGTATGGATTCTTTTGGCGAAATATCTAAATAAAAAACAAAATTTGGTTTTGGTAAGCCAAAATTCTCTGCAAGTGCTACGGCATGTTTTGGGCTTATTATATCTGAATTATATGCTATGTTTGAGGTAAAATATCTATTCATAATTACAAACTTTTTTTGATCCAACGCTTTTTTTACTTTTTCAACATCTTTTAGTTGATCAAGAAAATACAAGAAAAAAGCTTCTTTTCTTGAAATCTTTAGTTTTCTATTTAAAAATTGATTAAGCAATTTTCCATACACACTTTTATAATCGGGGTAGTCGAAATAAATCGCACTTTTGCTTCCGTATCTGTGTTTTATGTGGCTTAAAAATAATTTACTTTGAGTTTCACACCCAGCACCATCTATTCCTTCAAACACAATTAATAATCCTTTATTTTCCATTATTCAGCTTTTTTTAATAAATTCCTTTTCCCCTTTTTTTGTCAGATCTTCCATAATTTTTGTAAATTCTTGCGTTCTTTCATACCAAAGTTCATAATCTTCACCGGATACTCTATGAATTTTATGATTCGTTATGTCGTGTGCAAGAGAATACATTTGATTGTACCAATCAACATATTTCTGACTTATTTTTTTATTTTTGACAAAAATTTCATTCAAATATTTTGCTATGTGTTCTGGACTTGGCGGTGTTTGGCCATGAGTCATTAATGCAGCATGTGCGGCGTCAACCATCGCCCAATACATATCCTCTATCGCGGATAGGGTTTTAACTCTGGCTCTCAACATATGCCATGGCACTCTTGTTAAAACTGTATAAACCGCTTCTGCAGACGGCCGTATTCTACCTTGATATAATAAAAACTTTAGAGGTTCAAAAAATCCTAAATCTAATAAAGCCACACCGTAGCGTAACATATTTATGATTGCAGGGTCTCCTGCTTTAATATTGTCCCAAAAAGCGGAAAGCGTTATTGTATTAATATGTAATTTGTCTTTATGCGGATCTTCTCTTACAATCTTAAATAATTCTTCTCTGTACCAAGCTATAACTTCTTCGTCCCACACCATAGAAACATTATCTACTACTATTATAATATCAATGTCAGATTCTGGTTTGGCGACACCTTTTGCAGCCGAACCAAATAAAACTATCGACAAAACAACAGGACCAAACTTTTTATAAACTTTTGCTGCAAATTCGTATGCTATTTTGTAATCTTCTTGACTTACACCCTCTAATTTTCTCAATTCAGGTCTACGAGTTGGAATTGGCAATTTTTTTTCAGACAAATTTTCAGGCATATTTATTTTTAATTTAAGCTTGTTAAATATATAATTTGTTACTAACAGGTTATACTTATTAATTTTACTTAACTTTTAAGATTCTCCCATTCTTTTCTTCTTTTTTTAACTTTTCCGCAACTAAATCTTCCTTGATCGCATTTTCCTTTAGAAACACACGAAGGGCCAGCAAGATCCCATAATCTTGGTTCTGTTGGATAAAAAAGAGCGTAAATTTTTTCAGCCAAATTCCTAATTTCCCATTGAGTTCTATAACACCCTCTTAAATTTAAAAAATGAAACCACTCGCGAACATTTGCAGTCATTATTATTTTTGTTTCAGCCGCGTTTGGTAAAATATAACGTGCGTCTTCTAGGGGAATTCCTTGGTTTATTAAATTTTGGTAAAAGTCAAAAATTTCTTTAATTTTTGTACAATATTCTCGTTCTAAGGTTTTTTCTTTTATACTATCCGGAATTACATATTCATAAGTATTAGTTTCTCTTTGGCTTTGCTGAGAATAAGAGGCAATTCTATGTCTTACTAGTTGATGTGTCAAAACTCTAGAAACGCCTTCAATTCCAACAGTATAAATTGCATGTTCAAACGGCGATAAATGTCCATTATAAAGTAAAGTGAGAATTTTTTCTTTCTCTGCCTCAGTCATACTTTTTTCAAGCAAATTTTCTAAAGAATATTCGTATTTTGTAGATTTAGCTGCTTTACAAATAATTTTGGCAGGATTGCTCGTATGATCTATTAAATATGCCTTTAATTTCGCTTCTTTAATCTCCATAACTTTTTACAATTGGTGAATTTTAAAATTATTTATATAATTTTGAATATATTTAACTCATTGGCGTCCCTGAAAAACTTGAACGTTCACCTTTTCTTGGCATTTGTGGAGGCAAGCCAACGCTAAATCCGGAACCATATTCTGAAAAGTGAATTTCTGGGAAAATGTTTCCATAGCCTGCAGCGTAACCTGAAGTACCCATGAAATACGTTCCTAGGGCTTCTTGCCAACCTGGAGTTGCTTGCCATCCATACACAGGCATATTAAAGTATTGAAGTGTTTTTGGCCAAGGACTTTCTTTAAAATGCTGCACCCATGCACCTGCTTCTACGATTCCTCTCAATTTTCCTAGTTTTCCTTCTTTTTCTAAAATTTTTAAGAAATTTTTTATATCCACATTGCCCATACCAGGAGGCAGATGCACGTCTTCAAAACCAAAATTGTCTGAAATATGAACATGTTTAATATCCTTGGCAATTTTTTCTACCTCTTTTTTTAAAGTTTCTGGCTGATAGCCAAATCTCTTAAGTAAATTTATGTGGCCAACGTCCCATGTGGCTCCAATTAGTTTTTCTGCTAATTTTTCGGCCTTGTCTTTCGACATCTTCATTTCGCTTTGCAATTTTTCCGCAAATATTTCTCTGCTTTCTTTAATTAGATTTCTTAAAGAATCTGCTCTCCCTCCAATTGCAGTCGGGTATACATTTTCTATGCAAATTATTGGTGCAGATTCTAAAGGCATTTTTTTAGCTTGCGCAATTTTTACACTTTCTAATGCAGCATTTGCAAAATTTTCAGCAGCCTTTTTATTACCAAAATATTCTACAGGTATAAATTTTGGAGGAGGTTGCGGTATTTGAAACAAAACATTAGCAATTTCGGAATAATCGGATGGAACTTTTCTTAAAACGTTTATTATTTGTTTTATTTCGCCTGCTTTTTCTTCTGGAAAAATTTTTGCTAAAGAATCGTATGCTTTAATGGCTTCGTTATATGCTGAGCGCACCGCCAAGTCAAATTCGCTTTTCCAAAATGTTTTTAATCTTTCATATTCACTTTCGCTAATTCTATTGGCTGCTTTCGCCTCCTCTATTTTAACTAATTCATTACGCGCCTGAGCAATTTCTTTTAACGATTTATCCCAAAATGTGAGATTTATTGAGCCAAGTCTTGTTTCCGGCGTGTATAAAACATCTTCTTTAGGATAATGTACCCATTCTCGTTTAACTTGCGAGACTTCACCAGTTGCTGGATCTACAATTGTTTGCCATTCAACTATTTCGCCACGTTTTAATCGTTCTATTTCTGTTTGATACACGGGTAATTTATCTTTTGGTATTGTTGCATATATTTTTTCGAGCTCTTTTTTTGCTTCTACAGGGTCGTATCTTATATGCACACTTGGAAAATGGCTTGCATGTACTGTCACGGGAGTAGAAGGTCCAACGACTGCCGCTTTTTGAACAACGTCCGCAAGAACTCTTTGCTGCTCTCGCCACTGTGTTTCAGACCACCTATTTTCAGAAAAACCAGTTGGCTCTAAAATTGGTGCGTGAATAGAAATTGGAGATGGCTTGCCTTCTTTTTCAAAATCTCTAATTAGTAGTTTCCCCAATCTTTTTATTTCTTCGAAATGTTCTTTTGGGATGGTTTCCCAGTTTCTTGGTTCTAAAACGCCAATTTCTATATTTTGAATTCCGCTTGCCGCCATGCCTGTTATTTGTTGAATTTGATTTGGTGTTTGTGGCGAAGTTGGCGCACCTAAATAAGCAGCTCGCCAATAAGAATTAACAGCAAAATTTCCTGAACTAGGATCTAAAGCATTATAGTATGCACCTTTTTCTGAATAGCTAAACGCCATTTTTTCAATTATTTTTCATATTTAATAACATTTACTTTTTTTTTAATAAATTCATATAATTTTCAAGTCTTTGTTTGTCGGCAGCATTTTGATGCGCGTGAAGTTCAAAGCCTGGCTCATAATAGTTATCCTATGGATTACTATTGTTTAGGCAGTAG
>JAWAPU010000034.1:0-6031 GCA_038894275.1 Candidatus Nanoarchaeia archaeon
AACACAAGTTTTTTATTACTCTAAAAAAGATTATTATTATTTAATTAAAAAATATTTTCCTAAAGACCAGTGGGAAAATGCGTATAAAGTAATGATATGGGAAAGTGGTGGCAATCCGATGGCGGTTGGAAGAGCAGGGGAGATAGGGCTTTTCCAAATAATGCCTTTTTCTAATAGACCGCCGAGAGATCAACTTTTTAATCCCGAAATAAATATAAAATTTGCGGCAGAGTTATACAAATGGCAAGGATGGAGAC
Organism: Candidatus Nanoarchaeia archaeon; assembly: GCA_038894275.1. Classification (GTDB taxonomy): domain Archaea; phylum Nanobdellota; class Nanobdellia; order UBA10117; family UBA10117; genus JAWAPU01. The sequence continues at coordinate 258 of JAWAPU010000034.1, forward strand.
CTTGGACATCAGCAAGAAAAATGGGATTATAAAAATAAATTTTATGTTGCCAAAAGCAACACAATAGGCTGTTTGCCAAATTTATTAAAGATGGCAACAGCAAGGGGTGAGTGATCCTCACCCCCTCCATTTTATATTTTAAAATTTTAAAAGGAGGTGATTAGTTTGGCAAAATGTAAATATTGTGGGGAAGAAAAAGATTTTGTAATTGTAATTTGCCCAAAATGCTACATTAAAAATAAAAAAGCAATTGAAAGGATTATTAGAAAAACAGTTTGTAAATTATGTATAGTAAAGTTAGAAATTCTTGCCAGACCAGAAATTGAAGAAATTGAAAGAGAAGGTGTGAAGAATGAGTAAAATAATTTGGATTTTTCTTTGCCCATATTGCAGACGATATACAATTTTGAAAGAAATTAAAGATGGAAATTGGGTTTGCCAACATTGTAAAGCTATTTTATATCCCGCACCAAAGTAAAGTCCGCTAATTTTTTGAAAAATTAGCGGACTTATTTTTCCTCTCTTGACAAAATTTTTAATAGGGTATATAATTAAACCAGAACATTAAAACTGTGGATAAGTCTAACTTCTAACCTGTTTTTTATTTTTTTCGTGTGTTTTAGTCGCACAATGTATCTTATACGACGATAAAGAAGCTCTTTTTTAATAAAACCACGAATTCGATTAAAATGAGATCTAAATTAAAATAACATCTAAAATGTTTAAAATGTTAGGATTTTTTATTTTTTTTCCTCCAATATTCCAATCTTTCTTTAATTATTTTTTCAAATCCTTGATCGCTTGGTTTGTAAAAAATACTGTTTTCCAATCCTTCTGGTAAATATTCTTGCTCTACAAAATGCCCTGGAAAATCATGTGGATACTTATAATCTACTCCATAACCTTCTTTCGCTAATCCTTTAACCACCGGATTTCGTAAATGTTTAGGTACGATTGGCTTTATTTCTTGACAAAATAAAGCATTTCTGGTATTATATAATGCTTCTTTAATACTATTACTTTTAGGTGCGCAAGCTACATAAACTGCGGCTTGGGCCAAAGCAAATTCTGCTTCTGGCAACCCTACTTTCATTACTGTTTCAAAAGCGGCATTAGCTATCACCAAAGCTTGGGGATCGGCATTACCTACATCTTCACTAGCGGCAATAACAATTCTTCGGGCAATAAATTTAGGATCCTCCCCTGCTTCTAACATTTTTACCAGCCAATAAAGAGCGGCGTCAGGATTTGAGCCTCTCATACTTTTAATAAAAGCAGAAATCGTGTCATAGTGTTCCTCCCCTTTTTTATCATATTTAATAAGTCTTTTTTGAGTTGCTTCCTGAGCCATTTCAAGAGTAATTTTTTTGTTTACGGGATTTTCTTCGTTTAAAGCTAAAAAAGCCCATTCTAGGGTATTTAAAGCCGCTCTCGCATCTCCTGAAGCCGCTTTAATAAACAATTTTAAAGCCTCAGGATCAATTTTTAGTTTATATTTACCCAATCCTCTTTTTTCATCTTTTAAGGCGCGTTTGAGAATAGTTTCGATAGCTTTATCACTTAATGGCTCTAAATGAAAAATCCGTGAACGAGAAACTAAAGGAGCGATCACTTCAAAATAAGGATTTTCCGTCGTCGCCCCAATAACGATGATAATCGCTTTTTCTACATAAGGTAAAAGAAGGTCCTGTTGAGCCTTGTTAAAACGATGAATTTCGTCAATAAAAAGAATAGTTTTTTGATTAAAGGCTTGCCAGCGATCTTTGGCTTCCGCCACCGCTTTTTTAATCTGTTCTACACCTGCTGAAACAGCCGAAATAGGAATAAAATGAGCTTTGGTAGTGTTAGCAATAATTTTAGCTATACTTGTTTTACCTGTTCCTGCCGGTCCCCATAGAATAAGTGAAGATAATTGATCGTGTTCAATAAGTTGTCGCAAAATTTTTCCTTTCCCGACAATATGCTCTTGGCCAACAAATTCTTCAAAATTTTGTGGCCGCATTCTTTCGGCTAAAGGCATGTTTTGATTCATATATCTACCTTTATTAATTAATTGGTATCCATTTTATATAATAAAATTTTTAAAAAATCAACTACACAGGAGAGATTCTAAAAGTAAACAAAAAATCCCGATCGGGCCAAAATGTTAACTTTCAAAATTTTGTCGGAGGCTAAGCCTCCGACAAATAAAAGCCTCCGACAAATAAACCTCTGATGAATTAAGGGATGTTATTATAGGACCTACGGCCGTAGATGCTATAATAACAAAAGAATTTTATTCTTTTTCGGTTTTCTTCTTTCTTTTTTCAATCAAATTTTGCCAAACAATTAAAAGTGGTGAAGCGGTAAAAATAGAAGAATAAGTACCGGTAATGATGCCAATTAATAATGCCAAAGCAAAATTTTTAATAGAAGCGCCTCCCAACAAATATAAAGCGGCTAAAACCAACAGAACGGTCATCGATGTATTAATTGAACGCCCTAAAGTTTGTAAAATACTTTCATTAATCACCTGTTCAAAAGGCATTTTCATAAATCGCCGCAAATTTTCTCGAATTCGATCAAAAACAACAATAGTATCGTGTACTGAAAAACCCATAATTGTTAATAAAGCCGTGATGAAATAACTATCAATCTCAACTTTACCTAAATGCCCCAAAATTGAAAATATCCCGGTAACCACCAAAATATCATGTAAAAGGGCAAGCACCGCACAAATTCCAAAACGCCACGAAGAAGCCGGCGCCGGCACTTTACGAAAAGCGTAAGCAATATATAATACGATCGCCACCGAAGCTAAAAGAACTGCCCAAAAAGCTTTTTTAGTTAACTCTCGACCAATAGTTGGGCCGATATTTTCATATCGTGACTGTTTAATTTCACCAAATTTTTTAGTTAAAACATTTTTAATTTCATCAACTTTTTGTTGATCAATCGGTCTTGTTTTAATAATTAAATTATTACCACCAGCTGATTGTAAAGTTAGATCTTCTAATTTGAGTGGCTCCAGTGTTTTTCTAATTTCATTCATTTGCAGAGATTGTGCTTTTGTTAATTCCAATTGCAACAAAACACCACCGGTAAAATCAATACCTGCTTTCAATCCCCATAAACTTAAGGCAATAACGCCGGGAATAATCACTATTCCAGAAATTAAAAAATAAATATATTTGTACTTAACGATATTCATAAAATAACTTAAAAACTCAAAAACTTAATAATTTTAATTTCAATATTAAATAAAAATTTTTTATTTTGCTAATTCATTATTAGCAGCCAACCCAATCATTGTCTTTGAAAGTTGTGACTGAATAACTTGTTTTTGCTGTTGTAGATTTTTATCGTTAGGATTTTTTTCTGCCTCATAATAAGTTTTTACAAAAACAAGAGTTTCTAATAATAATTTTTGCGCTAATACTCCACTTGCTCTTTCTGCCACCGCTCTTCTTTGCCCTAAATTAGGAAATTTGCTTTCGTAATTTTTCTTTATTTCATTTAATGTTTTTTGATAATCGGGATAGAAAGGACTCTCTTTATCTATCTTAATAATTTCTTTTAAACCTTCTAGATCACCAATAACTCGACCTTCAATACAAACTTTTTCAGCATTTACGTCTATTGAATAATCAACTAAATCAACATTTTTTAGATATCCTTCATTTTGAATATTAATTACCATTTCTTGCAAAGCGAGTTCTTTATCAAGATCCGATTTCTTAACTTCTGTTTTTTCTACCACCCTTGCCACTATTTTTTCTTCTTTAGCCTCCGCTTTACGAGCAGCCAATCCTAATATTAAAACACCTGTCATTAAAGCCATTCCTATTTTAGCGGTTGGTTTTTTTAATAAATTATTCAATCTTTCCATAATTTTAGTAGACGATTCATCTTCAGCAATTTTTGTATCGAGATACTCAACTTTTATATCATCCTTTTCTTTTTCTATTATTTCCGGACTAATCCCTATTTCTTCTGGTGTTGGCCCAAATTTTTCTCCATTTGGCATAACTTCTCCTTCCCCCCTATTTAATAAATTACACTATTAAAAATTTGAACTTTTAGATTTTGGTGTTAAAGTTTCTACCCCATAAAACCATTCTTTTCTACCTATGCTGGTCGCGGTGACTAAATTTAATAAAGTACGGGTAATAGTAATAGCGGTAAACATAGAAACAATAATACCTAAAGACAAAGTAACCGCAAAGCCGCGAATAATTCCCGAACCAAAATAAAACAAAATAAAACAAGTTATTAAAGAAGAAACATTAGAATCGCGAATAGAACTCCAAGCCCGCCGGAAACCATCTTCAATAGCCAAACCCAGGGTTCGTCCGGCCCGCAATTCTTCTCTCATTCTCTCAAAAATTAAAATATTAGCATCAACTGCCATACCTATAGATAAAATAAAACCCGCTATACCGGCTAAGGTTAAAGTCACTGGAATCAATTTAAATAAAGCAATAGTAATCACCGCATATAAACCCAAAGCAATCACCGCTAAAAATCCTGGTAATCGATAATAAACAATCATAAAAATAGCCACTAAAATTATACCAATAATTCCAGCCAATAAGCTTTTTTCAATCGTATCTCTACCTAGAGTGGCACCGATATTCATTTGAGAAATTAATTTCACCGGTACGGGTAAAGCACCGGCATTCAATTGAACAGCTAATTGGCGTGCTGATTCCCGAGTAAATTTCCCAGTGATGACGGCCTTACCATCATTAATAACGGCTTGAACAACAGGAGCGGAAATAAGCTCTTCATCTAAAAAAATAGCTACTGGTTTGTGTAAATTTCTTTTTGTGATATCCGCAAATAATTTGGCTCCTTTTGCGTTGAATTCAATAGAAATTTCATATTCAGTAGTATTCGGATTAATCTGCACTGTTGCTTTCTTAAAATCTTTACCTGTTAGGCCGGTATCTTTCCACTCCCCTTCTTTTTTTCCCTGTTCTTTAAAATTTAATTGAGCAGTTTTTCCAATTGTTTCAATAGCTTTCGTCGTGTCGAAAACACCAGGTAATTCTACAATCACTCGATAAGTCTCCCCTACTCTGGAAGTTTGAATAATTGGTTCCGTTACACCTAATAAATTAACCCGCCGTTCAATCACTTCTTTAAGACCATTTAAAGCGGCATCCCAATCCTTTTTTTCAATTTTACTCATATCGGCTTCATAAACTAAATGCGCGCCACCTTTTAAATCTAAACCAAAAAGCAATTTAAAATCTCTTTCATAAGAAAGACCTATTTTAGTCAAACTAATTCTTGCCTCAGGCATATCAATGTAAATTGCCAACCCAACAATTATCAAAATAACCAAAATTAGCCATTTATTGCGCATATCTCTCCTCTTGTTCTATTTTACCTCAATTTTTCTTGATGTGTAAGCTTTTTAGAGATAATCCTTTTTTCCTTCCTCTTTTAGTTTTTTAACCAATTCTTTTACTTTTTGAGCTTGATCTAAAGGACAAATCAAAACAGCATCATCCGTGTCAACCACCACCATATTTTCTAAACCAATAGTGGTAATTAATCTCTCTCCTCCATAAATTAAACAATTTTTAGTATCTAAACCGCAAAATTTTCCTTTTACAATTACGTTAGTACCATAATTATTTTTTAAAACTTCTTTTAAAACCGACCAACTGCCGATATCTGACCAACCTAAATCAGCGGGAATTACCGCAAGATTTTTAGCTTTTTCCCAGATAGCGGTGTCAATGGGTACTTTTTCTAAATTTGCAAAAAAATTTTTAATTGTTTTT
>JAWAPU010000035.1:0-5943 GCA_038894275.1 Candidatus Nanoarchaeia archaeon
TTTTAGATATGGGTACAGGAAGCGGTTGGCTTGCGGCATATCTTGCATACATAGTAGGCCCCACGGGACAAATCATAACTTATGAAAAAAACAAAGCTTTTGCAAAGTTAGCTATGAATAATTTTTCTAGCTTAGGATTAAACAATATTAAACTTAAAATAAAAGATGCGTACAAAGGGTTTTTAGAAAAAGATGCTGACGTGATAACTATAGACTTGCCAAACCCTGAGCGCGTTTTAAAATTTGCACATCGTTCATTAAAAGCTAATGGAATATTAGTTGCATATTTGCCACAAATCACACAAATTTTAAAATTGGTAAAAAATCTAAAAAAGGCAAAATTCTTGCCCTATAAAATTGTTGAATGCTTTGAACGTAATTGGATAATAAAAGGACAAATCGCTCGGCCAGAACACGACGCACTTTCACATACAGCGTTCATACTTTTTGCTAAAAAAATATAACTATGGAATTTCAAAAAGATAAATTAAATCTTAGAATATATCAACAAACAATCCTTAATACTGCATTAAACTATAATACGTTAGTTGTGTTACCAACAGGCTTGGGCAAAACACACATTGCTATAGCTTTATCGGGTTTGCTATGTGAAAAAGGGAAATGCCTTATTTTAGCGCCTACTTTGCCTTTGGTTAACCAACACGCAAAGAATTTTAGTCAGTATTTTTCTTCAGAAAATAACGAAATTGTTGTTTTATCCGGAAAAGTAAAAGCTTCTGAAAGAAAAAAGCTTTGGGCAACTGCTAAGTTAATATTTGCCACACCTCAAACAATTCGTTACGATTTGATCAATAACAGAATTTCTTTGAAAGAAGTTGCGCTAATTGTTTTTGATGAAGCGCACAGAGCTGCGGGCGATTATCCTTACGTCTTTATTTCAAAAATATATGCTTCAGAAAATCCAAAGGGCAGAGTCCTTGCATTAACAGCGTCTCCTGGCGATATCGGAAAAGTACAGGAATTACGTCAGCTACTCAACGTAGAAAAAATAGAAGCTCGCGATAGAGATCACCCTGAAATAAAACCCTACATAAAACCTATCGTAGTAAACTTTACTTTATTAGATTTGCCGCAACAAATAAAAGATATTAAAAATCACTTGGAGCACGCGATAGAAACAAGGATTTCGAAATTGAATATGCTTGCGCAATTGAATTTAAGCCCAAAAAAACTTACAAAAAAAATGCTTTTGAGTTTAAAGCAAGAGCTGCAAAAACAATTCATCTTGGATAAAAAACAAGGGCAAGCGTTATCTATATGTACTTCTTTAATTAAACTTTATCATGCGTATAGATTAATTACTACAGAAAGCGTATTTGCTACACGAAAATACTTTGATGAACTCTGGAATTTGGCGTCTAGGCGAAAAACGCGCTCCTTGAGCGATATTGTAAATGATTTTCACGTAAGAGCGGCGAATGCATTAATAAGCAAATGTATTGAAAATAAAATTGAACACCCAAAAATTGCGGAATTGAAAGAAATAATTAAAAAAGAAATTGAAACAAATCCGTGCGCTAAAATTTTGGTTTTTGTTGAATTTAGAGACAACATAGTTCCTATTTTAAATGCATTAAATCTTCCGGGAGTGTGCGCACATAAATTTATTGGGCAAGCGTCGCGCTCTGGGCAAGGAATGTCTCAAAAAACTCAGGCAGAGACGCTAGAAAGATTTCGAAATAATGAAATAAACGTTTTGGTATGCACTAGTGTAGCAGAAGAAGGTATTGATGTTCCTGCAGTTAATTTGGTTATCTTTTACTCTCCCTTGCCTTCTGTTATTCGGACAATACAACGCAGAGGTAGAACAGGTAGAAGTGAAATTGGCAAGGTTCAAATTTTGATTACCAAAGATACAACAGACGAAGCTTATTATTGGAGCACTAAACGAAAAGAAGAAAAATTAAAATGGGTTATTCAAAATTTATCAAATACGTCAAATAATTATATAAATAATAGTAAAGACGTTGCGCAAACAAATTTGAATAAATTTGCGCCGGATCAAAATATCGCCATATTTGTAGATAGCAGAGAATCTAAAATTGCTGAATTGTTATATTTAAAAGGCATTAACGTACAGTTAAGTCCTCTCAAGGTAGGCGATTTTATTATTTCGGAAGAAATCGGATGTGAAAGAAAAACAACAGACGATTTTGTAAACTCTTTGATAGACGGCAGACTTTTTTCACAAGCAAAAATGCTTAAAGAGAATTTTGTAAAGCCTTTTATAATCATAGAAGGCGATTATGCTGCTCTTTTTTCTGCTAAAAACATATCTAACAACGCATTACTTGGAGCATTAACGTCACTAATTTTAGATTGGCAAATTCCAATAATTTTGTCCAAAGATGCCATGCAGACTGCTGAATTGTTATATGTTCTTGCTAAAAAAAATAATAAAACGCGCAAAGAAATAAAGCTTAGAAATGAGCCAAAACCAAATTCGCTTGCAGAAGTTCAGCAATTTTTTATAGAAGGGTTGCCTACGATTGGTCCTGAAGCGGCTAAAGCATTACTTAAATATTTTAAAACGCCAAAAGCCATATGTAATGCAAGTAAAGAAGAATTGCAGAAGGTAGAAAATATTGGCGAAATAAAAGCGGAACTCATAAGAAAAATTTTAGATACAGAATATCAAAATTAATTCACGCAAATAAAAGAGTTTTCGCTGCGCCTGTTTTAAGATTTACGATTGGAATTTTACCTGGCGTTGGTGTATGGCCCATTCTTAATTGAAATGTGGTTGTGTCTTGGAAACAACTACTAGAAATTGTTAAAACTCCTCTATATTGCCCTATTTTTGATTTGTGTATGTGACCTGAAATTGCAATGTCTGGAACTTTATTAATTACTAGTGGATCTGTTTCGAGCGGTAATGCTAAAGTAGACCCGTAAGTGGGTGCCAAATGTCTTCTCTTAAGCAAAAATTCCCATAGTTTATCTGCTGCTGAGTACCCTCCGGCTTCTCTTAGTGCTTCGATTGCATCAACAAAATAATCAAAAGAATAACCATGGTATAATAAAAGTTCGACGCCAGGCCCATCGATTGCGTGTATACGAACGTAAGAAGGATTAGGCGCTAAAAAAACATTTGGCAAATCATATAAAGGTGCTGCTAAGTCCTTCCAATAAATAGGCTGGGGTTCGCAAAGTCTTATTGCATCGTGGTTCCCTGGCTGTATTATTATATTAATTTCTGAGGAGATTTGAGAAAGGAATTTTGCGGCGCTATCGTATTGTTTATATATATCTGTTATCGTCAGCTCTTTTTCTTGACCAGGATAAATACCTATCCCATCTACAATATCCCCGGTAAAAACGACATATTTAACTTTTTTTGCAAGCTCTTTTTGTTTTGCGTTGCCGTATTTTCCATTTAACCATTTTACAAATTTTTCGTAAGGCTTTTGTAGAAATTTGTTACTTCCGATATGTAAATCTGAAGCGCAAACTAAATAAACTTCTTCTTCTACAGTTGCGCGTCTTTTAGGTGGAATATCGGGCCAAATAATTTCATCTACAAAAAAAGTTCCTTTCCCAAAAGTGCCTTTAAAAGCAAGTATTTCGTCTAATGTAAAACTCTTTGCCAAATTTATAAGATCTTGGTTTTTGGAAGAAATTATTGCCTGGACCTGCCCTGTTAAATCTTCTAAAATTAATTTTATACTCCCGGTAGGCAATTTTTTCATATCAAAAATAGAGGCTACAATAACTGCTTTTTCATTTGATTGTAGCTTAGAAATTGAACATATATTACTTAGCTCTGGGCGCGCTAAAAATAGATTTCTATAAAAGATAAATCTATTTCTAAAATATTTTACAAAATGGCTTGGCTCTATTTTTTGCCCAGAATAGGGTATGTTTGTTAAAATTTCAACTGAGGCGCCCTTTTGCGTTTCCGCTTTTTTATTAACAGAAACAAGCTGCTTTTGTTTGAAATCATTTATGTTTTCTATAGTAGGAAGTTTTTTTGCTGCCAAAAGAGCACGTACGATATTTGAATCTTCCATTTAGAATAATTCCTCTTGCAATTTTTCTTTTATTTTTTCTATTAATTCGTTTTGTATAGAGACGTAAATCTCTCTGGTGCGGCCATATCTTCCTTTAGAAATTACTTTTGCATTTATTATTCCTAGCATATCTAGTTCGCCTATGAGATCTGAAACCCTTCTTTGTGTTAAAGGACTTTGAGCGCCAGATTGTATACATAAATCTTTATATTTTTCATAAACTTCCCCGGTTTCCATTTTTTTACCATTATTAATCGCCAAGATAGAATATAAAACAAGCTGAGATTGCTTAGGTAAAGTAGTTATTATTTCCATAATTCTATCTCTTTCTATTCTTTCTTCTGCTTTATCTATATGTTCTGGCAATACTATATTACAAGACTCTCTCTCAGCAACCTCTCCTGCCACTCTTAAAAGGTCTAAGGCGCGTCTCGCATCTCCGTGTTCTCGTGCCGCATATGCGGCACATTTTTCTAATACTCCTTCTCCTAATGCATTTGGTTTAAAAGCCAAACTAGCTCTCTTTTCTAAAATATCTTTTAATTCTATGGCATTATAAGGAGGAAAAATAATCTCTTCTTCGCCCAAAGAACTTTTAACCCTTGGATCTATGGTTTCCATAAAGCGAATATCATTTGAAATACCGATCAAAGTTAGTTGTGCTTGCTTAAGCTCTGAATTTATTCTAGTAAGATTGTATAAAATTTCATCACCCGTTCTAGCTACTAAACGATCAACTTCGTCTAGTGCTAAAATTATTATCTGGGGTTTGCTATCTACAGCTGCTAAAAATCTATTGTAAACTTCGTCGGTCGGTAGACCTGTAATAGGCAATTCTATACCCATTGCACGAGCCAATTCTGTCGCTATTCGATATTCGGTATCTGCTATTTTTTTTAGTTTACAATTAATATAAATAGTCTTAAGAGGTATATTTTTGGCGAGCGCCATTGCTTCAAGATTTTTGAGAACATACTGCGTGCACAGAGTTTTTCCAACTCCTGGTTTGCCAAATATAAAAATATTAGAGGGCTTTTCTCCCTTTAAAGCAACTGCTAAAATAGATGCTATAAGTTCTATTTGTTGTTGTCTGTGAGGGACTATATCAGGCACATAATTAGATTGTAATACTTTTTTATTTATGATTAAAGGTTCTTTTTGTAAAAACTTTTCAAAAAAATCAGTAAGTCCTAATTGGCCAGCCATTGCATATGAAACATGTGAAACAAAGGTTTTTTAAATATTTATTCTGTTTTGAATATAATTCACATGAAAGAAACGGGTGAAATACGCGTTCCCCTTTGTTTCTTATGCAAAAAGTTATTTGTTGATGTTCTGTAAGAAAAAAGTAAATAATAATATAATAATACCATATTGAAGTAACTTTTCCATAGGAAACATAGGGGTATTATTTTTTCTTAACAACAAATACTTACTTTATTTATAAACTAAAATATATTTCCAAATGAAATAAAGGGGTCTCTCTAATCTCTGCGAACAAAATCTTTTAGAGCGTTTTTGACAGAATCATTTCCTTTTGGAGTCGCGTTCGCACTTAATTTATATATCACTCTTTCTGCATTAGAACCCCAGCTGAAATCGCCTTCTACTTTTTTAATTTCTTTAATTTCAAATACCCCCAAATCTTTGCCTTTTGACAGATTATAATATACAGATCTAATATTAACTGGGCCAAACACTTTCTTATATGCTCTATATAGCTCGTATGCATATGCTTCTTTTAAATGGTATAAAATTTCTATCAGGTTATCTCTGATCGCAGAACCTGCAATTCGCCCTCTTTTAGCCATATTAGAGAATATTGATTAATATTTATAAATCTTTTTATTTGCTTTTATATAGTGTAGTATAACATATTTTAAAACGTCTGCTATAGTTAGCTAATTAAAAT
>JAWAPU010000036.1:0-5911 GCA_038894275.1 Candidatus Nanoarchaeia archaeon
GATCCTGGCGTAGTATGGAACAATGCTGCAACTTTAAGTATAGGTTCCTTAGTAACACTTGCATTGGGTTATTTAGCAAAAGGAATTTCTAAATATAAAGAAGAAGCAAAAAAATTATTTAAGAAATTAGAAGATTAAACTAAAAAGAATGGAAGCGCCCCAGGGAGGATTTGAACCCCCGACCCCCTGCTTAGAAGGCAGGTGCTCTATCCAAACTGAGCTACTGGGGCATAAAGTAAATAATTAAAATTTGTTTAAATGTTTTTTTAAAGTTTTTAAATGTCTAATACTTAACCATAAGCATGTTCAAACTTAAGACAAAAACGCTAGAGGTTTATACGCCAGCAGAAGATTCTTTCTTGTTACAAAGCTGCATACCTTTAGATCTAAAAAGAAAAGATGTTTTAGATATGGGTACTGGAAGTGGAATTTTAGCAATAACAGCAGCAAAAAGAGGTGCAAATGTTTTAGCTGTAGATTTAAACCCGCGAGCTTTAAAAATTGCTTCTGAAAATGCAAAAAATAATAATGTTAAAATTTCTTTTTTAAAATCAAATATTTTTTCAAATGTTAAAGGAAAATTTGATTTAATTCTGTGCAATCCTCCATATTTGCCAGAAGATGAGATAGATAAAATAATAGGTCCTTCATTAACTTATTCCGGAGGAAAAGATGGTAAAGAATTTATTAAAAAATTCGTTTCTGATGCGCCTAAATTTTTAAAAAAATATGGAAAAATACTTATGGTTATTTCTAGTATTACTGGAGAAAAAGAAGTTTTAGAACTATTCGCTAAAAATAATTTTAAAACAAAAATCTTGGCTAGGCAAAAAATTCCTTGGGAAGAATTAATTGTTATTGAAGCTCGTTTTTTAACTTAGTTATAATTTCTTCAAAAGTCAGTAATTTTTCTTTTCCAGTTAGCATATCTTTTAATTTAATTTTGTTTTGTTTTGTTTCTTCTTCGCCAATTATGGCAACATAAGGAATTCCTAGCTTATTAACAAATTCTAAATTTTTTCTTAAACTTCTACCCATTAAATCAAAATCTGTATTAATCCCTGCCTTTCTAAATTTTTGAACAAATGGAATAGGATTTTGATTTATAGTTATAATAAATAATTTTGTTTTTGTTTTTTTCCCTTGTAAATTAAGCTGATCGATGATTCTGTCCAACCCAAGAGTTGCCCCTGTTGCAGGTACCTCTACCCCACTAAATAATTCAATTAAATGATCATACCTTCCTCCTGCAGCAATTGTTCCTTTAAAGTTTGGGGATGTTGCTTCAAATATTACGCCTGTGTAGTAATCTAAACCTCTTACTAAAGATAAATCAAATTTATAATTTTTTACGCCAAAATCATTCAAAGCAGACATGAAATCTAAAATTTCTTTTTCTGCAGAAGGGTCCAATTTGATTGTTTTTTTAATTTTTTCAAAATCTCCCCTAATTTTTAAAAGAGAAAATATTGTATCGACAGATGCTTCGCTTATGCCTTTTTCAAGCATTTCTTTTTTAATTTTATCTTCACTTAATTTGTCAAGTTTATCAATAGCACGCATTGCTACTTGTAATTTAATATCCGCCACACCACAGCTTTTCAAAAAACTTACAGATATTTTTCTACTATTTATTTTCCATGTAAAATTTTCCACTCCAATTTCTTTTAGTGCATCATTAATACATGCTAATATTTCTGCATCCGCTCTTAAATCATATGTTCCAAGCGTATCTACATCACATTGTAGAAATTCTCTTAGTCTGCCTGCTTGAGGTCTTTCTCCTCGCCAAGATCTATCTAAGACGTATCTTTTAAACGGTTTGCCAAGTTGAGGATTTGTTGCATAAACTCTAGCCAAAGGTACAGTTTGATCGTATTTTAAACCAAGCTCCTCATCCCCAAATTTAAATTTAAAAATTAGTCTTTCTTCTTCGCCATATTTTTTTCCAAGGATAGAAGCGTATTCTAAAGCAGGGGTTTGTAGCGGAACAAAACCATATTTCTCAAATACTTTTTTAATTTTGGATATCATTTCTTCTCTGAGTATTTGCTTTTCTGGCAAATAGTCGCGCATACCTCTAACAGGTTGAAGAATTACATTTGTTTTTTTAGTTTTATTTTTAGCCATGAAAGGGAGAGGGCTGGGATTTGAACCCAGGTCCACCGGGCCACAGCCAGTGATTCTAACCAGGCTAAACTACCCTCTCCAAGTATCTCTTTTGGATTCTTCTTTTTAATATTTTCTTTTTAAGTAAAACTAATGTATTATCAGTATTAAATAAATCTTATTAAATACTAAAGTAATTTATGATAATGAGCAAAAAAATTTTTGGCTCCGGACCAAAAAATGCAAAAGTAGTTTTAATAGGAGAAGCACCTGGCGCTGAAGAAGAAAAACAAGGCAAGCCTTTTGTTGGAAGGGCTGGAAAATTTCTAACCAAAGAGCTTGAAAAATTTGGCTTAAAAAAAGATGAATTTTATATAACAAATTTAGTAAAAAAAAGATGCATAGGTCCGCCTAAGAAACATGAAGTTAAGAAAGCAATACCTGAGCTTATCAATGAAATTAAAAAAATTAAACCAAAAGTAATTGTTTTATTAGGTAAGACAAGCATAGAAAATGTACCAAAAAACTTAGCACAAATATATATAGAAATTCCGCATCCTTCGGCTGCTATGAGGTTTCCTAAACAAAAAGAAAAATTCGAAATCGGATTAAAATTGCTAAAAAACTTATTAGCAAAAATCGAATAAAATGTTATTTGAAAAATCTGCAGGGTTTATTATATTTAGAATAGAAAAGAATCAAAGAAAATATTTGTTATTATACAAAAAACCTTCTGGAATTTATAAAGAAAGATGGTCTTTTCCTAAAGGAATAATTGAGAAAGGAGAGGACGAGCTTAAAGCGGCTATAAGAGAAACAAAGGAAGAAACAGGAATTAAAAATTTTAAACAAATAAAAAATTTTAAAGAAAAAGCGCACTACATTTACAAAAAAGAAAACGATTTAGTAAGCAAAGATGTTGCTTATTTTTTAGCAAAAACAAGACAAAAGAAAGCAATTTTAGATTTTGAACATTCTGATTATATCTGGCTACCATATCGGGAAGCTTTAGAAAAATTAACTTTTAAAACAGATAAAAATGTGTTAAAAAAAGCAGAGAAGTTTTTAAAAAACTTACGCTATTAATCTAAATATGTCTGAAAACACAAACCCTTTTTTAAAGCACGACGCAATTTTTCCATATTTAGAAATTGACAAACTAATTATTACATATTATCCGTATTTTGATTTAACCCTTGAAAATGGAAATTTAACAATTGGCAAAATACAACAAAATAAAATTAAACAAATCTTTGAAAAAACAAATATAAATCTTAAAACTTTGGTTGAAAGACTCAAAAAAAATAATGTCTCGGATGCTTTTTGCATAGAAAGCGAATTATCGCAGGAAGAAATACAAACTTTAGAAGATTATAAAGAAGAAATAGTGGATTATTTGGCAAATTATTCAAAATATTTTGGCTCTAAGAAATAATAATTTTTATAAGCTTTAAATTTTAATTTATTTTGGCCACATGTTAAACTTTGAAATTGCTAAAATATTCTATGAAATGGCAGATATTTTAGAAATATTAGACGTTCCTTGGAAACCAAGAGCATATAGAAAAGCAGCTAAAAGTTTAGAAACCCTAACAAGAGATGTTCGAGAAATTTATGAAAAGGGCGGATTGAAAGCTCTCGAAGAATTACCTGGAATTGGCGAAAGACTTGCTAAAAAAATAGTAGAATATATAAAAACTAAAAAAATAAGAGAACATGAAAAATTAAAAGCAAAAATTCCTTCTGGTTTAGCAGAGTTAATGGAAATAGAGTCTCTAGGACCTAAAAAAGCGGTTAGATTGTGGAAAGAATTAGGAATTAAAAGTGTAAGCGATCTTAAAAAAGCGCTCCAAGAACACAAAATAGCAAAATTATCAGGGTTTGGAGAAAAATCTGAAGAAAATATTTTAGCAGGAATAAAAATATTTGAGCAAAGAAAAGAAAGATTTTTGTTAGGAGAAGTTTTACCAATTGCTAAAGAAATAATAAGCTATCTAAAAGAAAAAGTGCCTCAAATAAGAAATATTTCTGAGGCGGGTTCTGTAAGGCGAAGAAAAGAAACTGTTGGTGATTTGGACATTTTAGTAACTGTAAAAAACCCTTTGGATGCTGAAAAAATTATGAAGGTTTTCACAACAATGCCTTCTGTAGAAAGAGTATTAGCAAAAGGGCCTACAAAAAGCATTGTCGTATTAAAAAATGGATTACAAGCAGATGTTCGCGTCTTAGAAAATAAAAACTTTGGTGCAGCTCTTCAATACTTTACAGGAAACAAAGAACATAATATTAGCTTAAGGAAAATTGCTATCGAAAAAGGGTTCAAACTATCAGAATATGGTTTGTTTTCTAGAAAAACAGGAAAATTTATTGCGGGTAAAACTGAAGAAGAAATTTACAAAAGTTTGGGTTTAGAATACATTCCTCCAGAATTAAGAGAAAATTTAGGCGAAATAGAATTTGCCGAAAATAAAAAATTGCCAAAATTAATCGAACTGAAAGATATAAAAGGAGATTTGCATGTTCATACAAATTGGTCTGATGGTTCTAACTCTATAGAAGAAATGATTTCGGCCGCACAAAAATTTGGTTATGAGTATGTTTGCATCTCGGATCATAGTAAAACAAGAGCAATAGCCCATGGATTAAACGAAGAAAGATTGCTTAATCAGATCAAAATGATCAAAAAATTGCAAAAAAAATTTAAAATTAAAATTTTTACAGGCTCTGAAGTAGACATATTAGCGGATGGGTCTTTAGATTATTCAAATAACCTTCTTAAAAAATTAGACGTAGTTATCGCTTCGGCTCACACCGGTTGGAAGATGCCCAAAAAAATTATGACTGAAAGAATTGTTAAAGCTTTGGAAAATCCTTATGTTGATATTTTGGGACATCCAACTGGTCGAGTTATACAAAAAAGAGCCCCTTTTAATTTAGATTTAGAAGAAATTTTTGAAGTTGCGTTAGAAAAAAAGAAAGTATTAGAAATAGACGCCTTTCCAGACAGATTGGATTTAAACGACATTAATGTTAAAAAAGCAATAGAAAAAGGAATATTTTTAGCAATAAATTCGGATGCCCACGCCATAAATCAATTAAATGTGCTAGAATACGGCGTTGCAACTGCTCGAAGAGGTTGGGCTAGCCCAAAAAATATAGTAAATACCTATTCGCTTAAAGATTTGCCAAAGTTTTTTAAAAAAATTACATTAGATTAAACAAAAACATTTTAATTAGTGTTTAATTTAAGTAATTATGAAACTCTCAGAAATAATAAGGTACTACTCTCAACCAGAAATTGCGGCTGAGTTAGTTAGATTTGGTACAAATCGAGAGGTAGTACCTAAATTCGGAGAAACATTTGGCAAAAGACCAGATATTCTTCAATTTCCAAATGACATTGTCAAACAAGTCAGAGCAGGCGCTACATCCTGGCACGCCTCCGAAGAGCTTTGGTCAGACCCTCTCCAACTTAAACATAGTTCAGAAAAAAAAGATCTAGACAAGTTAAGAATTGGATTTGATCTTATTTTAGATGTAGATTGCAAAATTTTAGAATGGTCGAAAATTTGTGCAGATTTATTATGTAAAGCATTAGAACGGCACGAAATTAAAACATTTTACGTTAAATTTAGCGGTGGCACTGGCTTTCATATTGGCGTACCATGGGGAGCTTTTAATTTCGAAGAAAATCTTCTTTTTCCTGAAACACCTCAATTAATTGCCAGATATTTAAGGGATTTTATTAAAACAGATTTGGCTAAAAAAATATTAGAATCTGAAAAGGATCTAAATAACATTA
>JAWAPU010000037.1:0-5752 GCA_038894275.1 Candidatus Nanoarchaeia archaeon
ATTATGGGTAACGAGCCAAAGTCCGACACCATTTAACCCGTAAGAAATTGAATTGTTTAAAACCAAATTTAAAGTACTTTCATTAAAAAGAGCTACAGACGAATTTATATTATGAGTAAAAATATTATTATAAATTATAGAATTACTAACATTTGTTAAAACCACGCCATAAGAATTATTATAAAAATAATTTTGAGAGACATTTGCAAAATTACTTAAAGGGTCTAAATCTAAACCGTCATCTAAATTATTAAAAATTGTGTTATTGAAAAAAGTGGAATTTTGAGTTGCAATAAACTCAATTCCATCTTCGTAATTAGAAATTATACAATTTTTAATTGTAATATTATTATTTGAATTTGAAAATATTCCTTTTGTTCCAGCCACATTGTTTCCAGTTATGCTAAAACCATTACAATCCAAAATAACATCTGAAGCTTGAATATCTATGCAAATATTTCTTCCGCTTTGTGTTTCAGTTAAATTTGTATTTAAAGTATATTTGCCAGAAGATGTTATGTTTGTACATTCTGAAATATTTGTGGCAAAAACTTCAAAATTTCGATACCCTGGTAAGTTTTCTGCTTCTGGCAAGAAAAAAGTTTTTCCAGACACATTGGCCTTTTCTTGCCGTAATTGTTCGGTCGGCTGTATGAAAAAAGTTTTTCCAGTAAATGAAAAATAAAAGTGAATCAAAGAAAAAGTCAATAGAAAAATAATTATTAAAAGAAAGATATTCTTTTCAGAAAATCTGAAATGTTTAATAAGAGCCATTATTATTTATTTTCTAAAATTTAATTTATAAATTTTTTTAAAATATGTGCATTTTGTTCTAATTGGACAAATTTTGCATTTTGGATTTTTTGAACAAATATTTTGACCAAAAAGAACAAATAATTTATTGAAATCTCTTCTAAATTCTTTTGGAACTATTTTTAAAAGTTCTTTTTCTGTTTCTTCAGGTGTTTTTGTTTTTACTAAACCAATTCTATTTGCTATTCGAAAAACATGTACATCTACAGGTATCACGTCTAAAGAATTAAACGCGAAACTTAAAACAATTGCTGAAACTTTTTTACCCACTCCAGGCAATTTCTCAAGCTCTTCTCTACTTTTAGGAATTTTTTCATTATACTTGTTTAATAGAATTTTAGAAATTTCTTTTATTTGTTTGGCCTTTGTTTTATAAAAACCGGCAGATCTTATTAATTTTTTAACTTTGGATAAAGGTGCTTTCGCTAAACTTTTTGGACTTGAATAAGTTTGAAAAAGCAGCTTAGTGGCTTTCTCCGTGTTTATATCTTTTGTTCTTGTTGATAAAACTGCTCCTATAAGAATTTGAAAAGGGTTCAAATTTTTAGTCCAGTTTATATCTTTGTTTTTAAAAGTTTCTTCCAACCTATTTATTATAAATTTAATTAAATTCCTAGAAACTTTCCTAGTAACCACATTACAAGTACTCCTATTAACAAAATTGTGGTTTGAATCGTTAAATCTCTTATATTTTGTGTTTCATGTTTCAGCTCAGGTATTAAGTCGGAGCAAGCAATGTATAAGAAATTGCCTGCTGCAAGCCCTGCCAATAATCCTAAATTAAAGTGTATTGTTTCAAAACTAAAAAAAACTACAACAGCTCCAACAAAAGCGGCCAAGGAAGATAAAATATTATAACTTATTATTTTTCTTTTAGGAAATTTAGCATATAATAAAACTGAAAAATCGCCGATTTCTTGAGGGATCTCGTGTAAGAATACTGCAATGGCTGTTAAAACCCCTAATGGCAAATTTATAAGAGTGGTTGCTGCAATAACTACACCATCAAGAAAATTGTGAATTGTATCGCCCAACATCAATAAAAATCCGCTTGCCTTTCTTGTTATGAGCATCTCGTGAATTTTTGCTTTGGCGTGCGCTGGATGATGGAAATGAAAGATAAGGGCTCTTTCAGTAATAGAAAATAAAAGTATGCCAATTAATACTAATAAAAAAGCAAATTCTCCACCACTTTCGATTGCTTCAGGTAACAAATCAAAAAATACTGCTGCTAAAAGAACGCCTGCTGCGAAACTTATTAATCCTTGTGCCAATTTTCTTGCCGCAGATTCTCTCCACAGAAGTATAAACCCACCTAAAAGCCCGCAAATGCTTCCAAGTGTCACTAATGCTAGCGTAATGATGAATTCTATAAATGGCAAGGTCATAATTTTAACCAAATATTTCTATTTTTAAAATTTATCCGTTGCATTTGGTATATCCACAAGAATGACAACTTAAACAACCCTCGCTAATCTCTAAAATATTGCCGCACTCTGGACATTCAGGTAGTATTCCTGCATCCGCTACTTGTGGCTTATCCTCAATAAGTTTTTTCTGCCCATTTCCGTTTGAAAACTCCGTTATCTGTGTTTGCCCTTTATTAATATGTATGGTTAATATTTTTGCTATAGCATCTGGTATGGAATGCACAATACCTATTTTGCTAACAGCAGGCATAGGCCCTCTTATGCCTTTTAATTGATCGATAATTTCGTCGACAGAAACACCTGAGCGGAGCGCTAAAGAAACCAATCTACAAATAGCTTCGCATTTAGCTGCTAAAACTCCTCCGGATTTTCCTATTGTTGCAAATATTTCAAATGGTCTTCCTTTTTCATCATCGTTAACAGTAAGATAAAGATTACCATAGCCGGTTTTAATTTTGTAAGTTTTTCCGCAAATAACTTCTGGTCTTGTTTTCGGAGTCGTTATTTTTTGCTCATCCTTCTTAACATTTATAACTTGAAGTTGTCTGCTTCCATCCCTATATATAGTTATGCCTTTGCAACCCAATCTCCATGCAAGTAAATAAGCCTTTTCAACATCTTCAACAGTAGCGCTATTTGGAAAATTAATCGTTTTTGAAATTGCATTGTCTACATATTTTTGGAAAGCTGCTTGCATTCGTACATGGTCTTCAGGTTTTAAATCGTGTGCGGTTACAAAAATTTTTCTAACATCTTCAGGTATTTGTGGCATATCTTGGATTGAAAATCGTTTTAATAATTCCTTTTGAAGTTCTTCTGACCAAAATCCTTTATCCTTGGCCATCCTTTCAAAATAAGGATTTGTTTCTATTAATGTAAATGTAGGGGTTTTACGTTCATAAGCTAAAGCAAAAAAAGGTTCTATGCCATGAGAAGCGTTTGCTATTACTGCAATTGTGCCTGTCGGTGCAATAGTTGTACAAGTCGCGTTTCTTTGCCCATATTTTAAAATTTGCTCTTTTAAAAAGTCCCAATCCAGTTCTGAATCTTCCCTACTATACATTTTTTTAAGAATCTCTGGGTTGGCTAAAACAGAAATATTAAAATTTGGGAAAGGGCCTCTTTCTTTAGCCAATTCAATAGATGCTAAATGTGCATTATAATTTATAAATTCCATAAGTTTTTCAGCTAATTTAAAAGCTTTTTCAGAATTGTAAGGAATTTCTAGCAAAGCAAGCATGTCTGCCCAGCCCATTATTCCTAAACCTATTTTTCTATTTCCTCGTGTCATTTTAGCAACATGCTTCAGTGGATAATTGTTCATATCAATAACATTATCTAAAAAGCGAACCGCCAAAAAAATTGTTTCTTTTAATTTATTCCACATAATTGTTTTATTTTCTACAACTTTACCTAAATTTATAGAACCCAAATTACAAGATTCGTATGGCTGCAAAGGAAGTTCTCCACAAGGATTCGTACTTTCTATAGAACCTAATGCAGGTACTACATTTGTTTCTGGACAATTCATTCTATCTATGAA
The DNA here is from genome assembly GCA_038894275.1 of Candidatus Nanoarchaeia archaeon. Classification (GTDB taxonomy): domain Archaea; phylum Nanobdellota; class Nanobdellia; order UBA10117; family UBA10117; genus JAWAPU01. The sequence continues at coordinate 3,787 of JAWAPU010000037.1, forward strand.
AATTATGCCCGGCTCACCATTTTGCCAAGCTTGTTCCACTAATAGTTTAAAAATAGCTCTTGCTCTCTTTTTATTTACAACTTTATTAGTGTGGGGTGCGATTAATTCATAATCTGAGTCTTCTTCTACAGCTTCCATAAATTTATTTGTTACAGCAACAGAAATATTAAAATTGGAAATTTCACCTTCTTTTGCTTTACAAACAATGAATTCTTCTATATCTGGGTGATCTACTCTCAAAACACCCATATTTGCTCCTCTTCTAGCGCCCCCTTGTTTTATGCTTTCGGTGCTCGAATTAATAACTTTCATCCAAGAAACAGGGCCTGAAGCTTCTCTTCCTGTAGATTTTACAATAGCGCCTTTAGGCCTACATCGAGAAAATGCAAAACCGGTTCCACCTCCTGTTTTATGTATTATGGCAGCCCATTTAACCGCATCGAAAATTGCAGAGTGTGAATTTTCTTCGCCAATAGAATCTTCAATTGGAAGAACAAAACATGCAGAAAGCTGTTGCAATTTTCTTCCCGCATTCATTAAAGTGGGAGAATTTGGCATAAATTCGAAAGAAGTCATCATTTTGTAGAATTTATCTGCCCATTCGTTTACAAGTTTTTTCTTTTCCGAATCTATTTCTATTTCCGTATATAATTTTTCTTTTGAGATGTCTGGAGAAATATTAAATTTGTAAAAAACTTCCGCACAAGCAATGTTCCATGCAACACGCCAAAACATTTCTTCAGGGCTTTCTATAATTTCGCCATGTTCGTTTTTGCCCAAATACCTTCCGTATAAAACGGTTAAAGCGGCTTGGGAAAGGCCAAGTAAATTCTCATATTTTTCTATAGTAAATGCCAAATCTACACCTCCAAAAGAGAAAAATTAAATTTTATTTATAAATATTTATTGTTTTAAGAAGATAAATTTAGAAAACAAAAATTAATTTTGCTCTTTGTAAAATTTTCAGAGAAACTTAATCTATAATTCTAATTTCGATGTTCACGTCTTGTGGGATTGGGATTCTCATAATTAAGTGAAGCATTCTTTCATCCGCGTCCAGGTCTATGAGTCTTTTATGAATTCTTGCTTCCCATCTGTCATAAGTTTCAGTTCCTTCTCCGTCTGGACTAAAACGCGTTGAAACTACTAACTTTTCTGTTGGTATTGGAATAGGTCCTGAATATTTTGTACCTATTTTCTTAGCTGTTTCTATTATTTGATTTAGAACTAAGTTTAATTTATTTATATCTGTACCGTATAATCTTATTCTTGCTTTGGGCATAAAATGAAAATAAAAAAATGTTTTAAAAAGCTTGCGAAGTTATTATTTTTACTTTTTAACAATATCAGTAATCATTCCTGCTGCAACAGTTCTACCCATATCTCTAATTGCGAATTTAGCTAATTTTGGGAATTCGCTAAATTTTTCGACACAAAGAGGCGCTAGTGGTTCTACAACAATTTCTGCCATGTCTCCGTTTTTAATAAAATCAGGTTTTTCTTTTAATGTCTGCCCAGTTCTTGGATCAATAGTTCTCTTAATTTCTTTAATTTTACAAGAAACTTGTGCTGTGTGGCAATGGAAAACCGGAGCATAACCTACGGTAATAACAGTCGGATGATTTAACACTGCTATTTTTGCGGTAAACTCTTTTGCGACTGTGGGCGGATTATTTACAGGCCCTAAAACATCTCCTCTTCGAATATCTTCTTTGCCTATACCTCTAAGATTAATACCCACGTTATCGCCAGGCTCTGCTTGAGGCAAAGTCTCGTGATGCATTTCTATCGATTTGACTTCTCCAATTTTTCCAGACGGCATTATTATAACTTTATCATTTACTTTTAAAATGCCTGTTTCCACTCTTCCTACAGGTACCGTTCCTACACCGGTTATAGAATATACATCTTGTATTGGCATTCTTAAAGGCAAGTTTATTGGCTTCTCTGGTGGATTCAATAAATC
>JAWAPU010000038.1:0-4778 GCA_038894275.1 Candidatus Nanoarchaeia archaeon
GGCGGGATATTTTATTTTCATATTTTATTTAGAGAAAAAGTTTAATAAGAAAATTTAATTTTTATATCAATGGCTAAGTTAAAATACATAACAACTGCAATTGATTACGTTAATGCTTCTCCACACATTGGGCATGCATATCAAAAAATAGCTGCTGATGTTTTGGCGAGGTGGCTTTCTTCGTATGGAGAAAAAGTTTATTTTCAAACTGGTACAGATGAGCATGGATTAAAAATCTTGCGTTCTGCTCAAAGCGCGAATAAAAACCCGCAAGATTTTGTTGACGAAATATCTAAAAAATTTATTTCGGCATGGGCTTCTTTAAACATAAATTATTCTAAGTTTTTCAGAACAACAGATTTAAATCATAAAAAAGCAGTTCAAAAATTTATCAAAAATATAAATCGAGACATCTATAAAGGAAAATATAAAGGTTATTATTGTGTCGGGTGCGAAGCGTATCTTTCAGAAGATGATATTGTAGAAGGAAAATGCAAAATTCATCAAAAACCGGTTGAATATTTAGAAGAAGAAACTTATTTTTTTAAATTGTCTAAATATGCTGGTAAACTTTTAGAATTCTATAAAGAAAATCCATCTTTCATCAAACCAATAAATAGGCTTGAAGAAGTAAGGCAAAGAATTTTGAGAGAAGGCTTAAAGGATCTGTCTATTACTCGTACAAAATTTAGTTGGGGAATACCTTTTCCCTTAGAAAAAGACCATGTAGTTTACGTTTGGTTTGATGCTCTATTAAATTATCTCACCGGATGCGGTTGGCCAAAAAAAAGTTATGAAAAAATTTGGCCACCAGATTATCAATTTTTAGGCGTGGATAATCTTTGGTTTCATGCCGTTATTTGGCCAGCTATGCTTTTTTCTTTAGGGCTAACACCTCCGAAAACCTTGGTGATAAATGGGTGGGTAACTATTAACGGGCAAAAAATATCTAAAAGCTTAGGGAATGTAATAGAACCTGAATATTTAGTTGAAAAATATGGAGTTGATTCTGTAAGATACTACTTTATGCGTTGTGTACCTTATGGCGAAGATTTAGACTTTAAAGAAATGGATTTAGCAGTAAGGCATAATTCTGAACTTGTACACGAGCTAGGAAATTTAGTATCCAGAATACTTACGCTTTTAGAAAAATTTACGGACAGCAGAGTGCCAAAAGCAAAAAAACAAAAAATCGAAGAGTTAGAACTTGCATGGAAAGCGAAAGAAACATTTAGAAGAGCGAATGAAAAAATACTAAATTTAGAGTTTCATAAAGCATTAGAAGAGATATGGAGTTTTATTCACGCGGTTAATAAGTATATCGATACTGAAAAACCATGGGAATTGGTTAAAAAAAATACGTCGCATCTATCTACTGTTTTGTATAATTTGACAGAAAGTTTGCGTATAATTGCAGCATTAATATGGCCATTTATGCCTAAAACTGCTGAAAGATTAAGTACGCAATTAGGCTTGAAAAAAGTTCCTAGACTCAAAAATTTGTCTTGGGGCAAATTTAAAGCAAATACAAAAATAATAAAAGGTTCGCATTTATTTGAGGAAATCGATTTAGAAAAAAGCAATTTAATTGAACCTTTTGCTGCGCTAGATCTTAAAGTAGCTGAGATAAAAGCCGTCGAAGATGTGCCTGATACAGAAAAATTATACAAATTAAAACTTAGTTTAGGCAAATATGGATATAGAGAAATAGTAGCAGGAATTAAACAACACTATAAGCCAGAAGAATTAATTGGTAAAAAGATAGTAATCGTTGCTAATCTAAAACCTGCGAAAATTAAAACAATATTGTCACAAGGCATGCTTTTAGCTTGTGAAGAAAAAAGTAGTGGAAAAATTGGGGTATTGACTGTTACAGAAAGTGAGCCTGGTTCAGATGTTTTTGTCATGGGCATAGATAAAAAACCTGTGGAGGAACTTGATTTGGACCAGTTCGTTAAAATTACGCTTATAACAAAAGCAGGAAGTGTCTATTATAAGAATAAACCTTTGCAAACATATAGAGAAAAAGTTAAAGTTGAAAACGTTAGTGAAGGAAAAATTAGATAATTAAAAGCAGGCGCAGGCTGGCCACTGACAGAAACCACTTATCCTAACACGGCCATTTCAGGCCTGAGTTTTAAGGAGGTAAACCCACGCCCGCCTACTGTCCAAACCGGAGGTAGGACAGTATTATATTTTAGACAAAATAATTATTTAAATCTTTCGTATTTCACTACTTTTTAGTAAAAATGCTAAAATTTGGCTTCATTTCTAATAATGTGGACAATAGGAGCGATTTTAGTCGATTAATTTTATTTTAGGTGCAACAAACTTTAACGAACGTCGTTCTTCTTTTTCTTTTAAAATTAATTCGTAATTTTGAGAAATTGCTGCTCTTGCTTCAGGAGCGCTTAATCCTAAAATCCTGCCAAAAGCGCATAAATTTTCAGGAAGGCGCATTTCAATAGGGTTTCTTGCAAAACTACCTATCAATATAGGTAATTTACCCTTACAAAAAGAAACATTTTGAGCTTCTCTTCCTAATAATTTGGCTCTCGCGTAACCATCGTTAAGCAAAATATTGCTAAAATCTATGCCGTAACAAACCCCGTTCTTTTTTGCTAATTTAACTAAAGCATCATCCCAGTAGCTTAATTTATATTCTACTGTATCTTTTCCAAAAATAGTAGGTATTTGAAAAATAGCATCAATTTTATAAGTGCTAGCCGCGAATTTTATTAATTCTTTTGGTTGCAAAATTATAGTAAAATCTGCAAGTAACCAAAGTTTTGTTATTTTTTTGATGTCCCTAACAGAGCTGGGAATTGTGTAAACGCCAATATAACAATTAAACTTTTTTTCTCTAAGTTCGTTTTTCTTGTTTAAAATATCGATTTTTGATTTAAAATCGTAAAGAAAAATTGGAGTTATGTCAAATTTTTCGGCTTGTGCATATAAAATATCTTCATTTCGATTTGGTAAAAGAAAATCGTAAAATACCACTTTATTGCTTATTTTTCTTTTTTATTTTGGCGTTTTTGCTTGGTCTGTTTTTAACTGCCTTTGGTCCTTTTTTTCTTAATCCTCTGCTTTTTTTCCCTGCTGAAGTTAGACCTCTAAATACTCTACCCCTATTTGAAGGATTTGCTAACCACTCGTAACCCGGATGTTTCGAAACTCTGGCCCTATCCGCCATAATCACTTCATACCATACATATTTTCCATCTTCGCCGACCCAATAACTATTCAAAACTTCTGCGTTTGGGAAACTTCTTGCTGCACGTTCTTCTGCAACAACTCTATTTGATTTTAATGGCTCTATAAATCGGCCATATCTTTTTGGTCTTCTGCCATGGCCAGGTTTTGGCCTTTTTCTTCCTCCTTTTGGTACTCTGCTTCTAACAATAAATATTCCGGATATGGCTTTATAGCCTAATGCTCTTGCTCTATCTAATCTTGTTGGTTTTTCGATACGAAGAATTGCTGGTTCGCGTCTTAACCGCATAAGCCAAGCTTTCCATTTTTCAGTACCAAAATTTTCTTTTGGTTTTGTCCAAAGCTCAGCCATATATTTTTGATAGCCCATAGCCAAGTTATTTAAGAGTGCTTTTAAAAAAGTTTTGGAACATTAAATTTGAGTAAAATTTAAATTATTTGGCAAAGAAAATAAGGTATGACTAAAAGTAAAAAGAAAAATGAAATTGAATCCGCCGCGATTTTAGAGATGCCTGAAGAGAAAAGTGGTTTTAAAGAAAAAATAAAAAAATTTTTTGGCTTAACTTTTGGCGTTTTATTAGTTTTAATTGGGCTTTTCTTAACTTGGCTATTTTTACCAGAATTTATTAAAATAATAGAAGGACTTATTGGCGTTATTTTTATTTTAATAGGTATTTTAATTATTATTTTTATAAGATATCTTTACTTATAAAATATCTATAATTAAAAATCAAAATCTACGGATTCTTTAGTTTGGATAATTATTGGTTTTGCTTTTGGTTTATTTCGGTATTGCTTTAAAATAATTGCGCTTATTAAAATGAATAATCCAAATAAGACTGACAAGAAAATTACAATATTTGTAAAATTTGCAAAATCTTTTTTACCTTCATTTTGCTGAGTTAAAGAAATATTTTGCAGAGAAATGTTTTTTCCGCCATCCGTTTCTAAACTCGCATTGGCCATAATAGGTATATTTTGTACGCCTGCTATTACAAATAATGAAAAAGTATTTAATGTAGCTTCATATTCTTCTTCGTTAAGATTTTCTGAAACTAAAACAAGTGGTTGTTTTAGCCAGTCGTTTCCTTGCAATTTTGCCAAATAAATTTGCTCTATGTAGTTTTGCGATTTCCAAGACTTAGAAATTTTAAATTTTAATTTAGCATAGGCCAACGCAAGATTTGTTTTTGAAATTTCAAAATAAGTTAATGGGTAATCTGGTGTTTCGACATTGACGGGTTTTGAAACTTTTCTAATTCCGATAGCGGCATTACTACTTGTTGCAGTAGGAAATAGCGTCATATAGGTTATTGGCAAATCTGAGATAAAAACTTCAAAACTTATAGGAGAACCAGCTTTGAGATTTAACCAGGACTTCGAAAAACTCCAATTAGAGTAAATTGAACTTGATAAACCACCTCCCCTTGCACCTCCTCCATCTGTTACTCCGTTGATGCGCAATGTAAATATTTCAGAGTCTGTTTCATTTTCTAAATCTTTGACAGTTATTTTAATTTTATGAGTGCCAACATCATTCTCGCTTGGGGTAAATTCTATTT
>JAWAPU010000039.1:0-4528 GCA_038894275.1 Candidatus Nanoarchaeia archaeon
TGGGATTGAGTTAAGATTAAAATTACAATTATTAAATCCAAAAAAACTACACCGCTCCGAAAGGGGCGCATTGTTAAAAAAATTAAAAGAAGTTTTATCGTCTTTAACGTCTGCTTATGATTCTCGAGAAATATTTAAACCAAATAATTTAGATGAACTTTCTTCAAATCTTAAAAAAACACTTTCTGAAGAAAGAGCTATTGAGAAAATACTTATTATGGCTTTATCCATGAGAAATCTATCCGAATTACAAAAATCATCTTAGTCTTATAGATTCCAAATTTCTTGGGCCCAGAGTCTCGATTTTAAATGTTTTATGGATGGTACTAGCTATATTTAAGGTTTTTGCTTGTTCGCCATGAACAACAATGACTTTTTTTGGTTTGGGTTTTAGTTCTTTTAAATATTCAATAATTTCATTATAATCGGAATGACCTGAAAATCCTGTGATATTATATTTTTCTAAATTTACTTTGATTAATTCCCCATCTAATTTTATTTCGGCATCGCCACGTAAAATATTTCTTCCAGGACTGCCTTCTGCTTGATAATTAACAAATATTATAGAATTTTTAGGATCTGGAGCTAGTTGTTTAAAGTACTCTACAGATGGGCCTCCATTAAGCATTCCTGATGTAGCAAGTATTACACAAGGCGGGCCTTCTAAAATTTCTCGCCTTTCTTTTGAAGAACCCACTCTTTTGAACAAAGGATTAAGCAAAGGATTTTCTTCTTCATAGAAAACTTTCTCACGGACATCGCTAGCTAAAAATTTTGGATAAACCGCATGGATAGCGGTTACATCCCATACCATACCGTCTACATATACAGGAGCATCAAATTCTCCTTCTTTTGCAGCTTTGTTTAATACTAAAAGAATTTCTTGCGAGCGCCCAACGCCTAAAGTAGGAATCAAAACTTTACCTCCTCGTGAAATCGTTTTTTTAATAATGTCCATTTGCGTTTTTTCGCATTCTTCTCTAGTCGGCATAATATCTTCAGAAGACCCATATGTGCTTTCTATCATAAGAGTTTCAACTCTAGGAAAAGTTGTTTTTGCCCCATTCAAAAGTAACGATTTTTTAACTTTAAAATCACCAGTATAAAGTAGATTGTGCCACCCTTCTCCAATATGCAAATGAACAAGAGCGGAACCTAAAATGTGTCCTGCGTCATAAAGAGTTAATCTTACGTCTGGGGTTATATCTGTTACTTCTTCATAATCTAATGAAATGGTATGCTTTACAACTTCTTTAACATCCGAAGCATTATATAATGGTTTTCCAACGTGCGAAAGTTCGATATAATCTAAAGCTAAAAGAGCCATTATATCTCTTGTCGCTTCTGTACAATACACAGGTCCTCTATATCCCATTTTAAAAAGATACGGCAAAAAACCAACATGGTCCAAATGGGCATGTGAAAGTACTACAGCGTCCAAATCTTCTAAATGAAACTCTGGGGCATCAAGGTACGGATACGCATTTCTTCCAGTTGCAGCAATGTTCAATCCGCAATCTAGTAGGACTTTTGATTCGGGTGTTTGAAGCAAAAAGCAACTTCTCCCAACTTCTCTACCAGCACCAAGAATAGAAATACGTGCCCACATTTCTTCGCCAGAAGATTTTCTTTGTTCATAAATTCGTTTCCCGACTTCGTGTAAAAACTTTCTTCTATACGCAGATTCCGTGAATAGAACGCTTCTTATATTTGATGTTATTTTGGATGGAATCATAGATTCGCGCCTAACATAAGGCGTCCAAAAGGTCTCTTCTTTTATTTTTTTCAGAATTTCAGCATCTTTGCCAATTGCAAAGCCTGGTTTTTTTGCCTCAATTGTAACTATGGAACGAGCATTTTCAAATAAAATTTGAGTTATTTCTGCTTCTTTCGATATGGTTTCTCTAATAAATTTTTCAGTTACTTCTGGCGATTTTCTTATACTTTCATCTGCTCTTAAATCAATTCTTTTTTTAACTTCAGCAACAATTTTTCGAATAACTTCCCCGCCGGAAAGAAAAAACTTTTTATTTTTAGTATAAAGCACAATGTTTGCACCTTCGTAGTTCGAACTAGTCACAGCAGCATCTTTCGGTAATTTATTTAAGATTTCGTCGAGTACAGTCATTTTAGAGTTAGACATGTAATTCAAAAAGCGTTTCCGCTTATTTGTTTATTGTTTTACACAGCAATTATTATTTTTTAAATTTTATAATAGTTTCAGCAGGTATTTTTTCTAATCGCTCAAATCCATTTTTTCTAATTACTACTACGTCGATTCCTTCTCCGGTAGCCATATCTCTTTTTATGGCTGCAGAAAGAGCTCTAACTAATAAAGCAAGCCCTTCTCCTTCAGAAAGATTTTCTTTATAGGAATCTTCAAGAACACCAAAAGCCATTGGGCTTCCAGAACCAGTTGCAAAATATTTCGTTTCTTTTATGCAACTTCCTAATGGGTCAAAAGTATAAAGTGCAAACTCATCATTTTCATCTATGCCCGCAAGAATTAATTGAACAATATATGGAATAAAAGTTTTACCTTGTGAAAATAGAATATTTTGCATTAACGAAGCAGCTATTTTTAAAGTGGGTTCTTTGTTGGTATTTAATTTATAAAGGTCTATTTCCGCTTTTAATAAGCGTGCGAGCATTTGGCCATCCGCAGCAGTGCCCGCAATGGTTAAAGCAATTCTATCTGATATCTTAAACACTTTTTCAAAATCTTTATTTGAAATTAAATACCCCATGCTCACTCGTTTATCTGCGCCAATAATCACGCAATCTTTACAAACAATTCCAACAGTTGTCGTTCCTTTTTTAGCTTCGTTTGTCATAGTAGAACAAAAAATAAACTAAAAGGGTATTTTTAAACTTTGTGTTTGTTGCAAATGAAAAAATTTATAAATATAAAAACAATATTGAAAATAATGGCGATACAATACAATAGTCCAGATACATTAAACGAAATTTTGAAAGAAAAAAAGGCATTAATTTTTGCAGAAGATCTTACGCCATTTTATTTAGCACTAAAACATGCACTACCTGAAGAAATAAAAGGAGCAATTTTTGCTTCTAATATACCTGATTCGGTTCCAAAGGAGTACCGATTCGAATTAGAGATTAATCGCCCAAAAGTTCTTGCAACCGTTCTTCAAGAAAGATTTTCTGGTAAAAATGCGGCAACAACAAAACGTGAAGGTTTCGATTTAGATTTAGATATTTATACTAGCATGCTTACAGCAGTACGCAATTTTATTGAGGATACTGCAAAACAAGCAAACCCCGACCAAATAGATGATGGAAAAAATAATGGTTATGTACTGCAACAATTTGTTCAGGACGAGACTCGAGCTTTAACTGTTTTAGGCAAAGAATATGCTTTAGTAACTATTTATGAAGGTGAGGAAAGCCAAGATATAAAAGAACATTCGATCAAAGTGCTTAGGTCTATCGAAACTAAGGACGATTATAAAAAAGAATTAGAAGAATGGAAACAGGTAAGTGATGAAAGTAAGACACACACAATTCAAAATTACTTGAAAGAGGAATTTTTCACTTCAAAACGGTATGAAGGAAAATTATCTTCAGATATTTTACCTTTTTTACCTGCAATTACAGCACATAAAATTAAAAATTTCTACGAAAAAATAAACGAAGAAGAAACAAAAATATTGATATTTAATTTAAACAATTTTAACGAAAGAGATTCTAAAACTTTAGAACTTTTACTAAGAGATCCACCAAAAAATACCCTTATTTTTGGGGTATACTCTATAAGTTCGTTAGACGAAAATTTAGAAAACGCACATATCAAAGATTTGCTGGATCGCTTAAGAACAGATAATGAATTTTATATTAACGCGGTAAATATCCCTTTGACCAAAAGTTTAGAAGATCAAATTAATAAACAATTTGAATCTTTAAGTGATGTTGCCAAGGTAATCCTAGCATTAGCAACTATAGCAGGAGATTTTTCTTCTAAAGATATTTTGAAAAAGGCAGGAGAGTATTATGGATTAGAAAAATCAAAAATTGAAGAGATTTTAAGCAATATTAAAACTAGTGCTTTATTTTCTAATTATTCGCCAGCAAACAAAAAGATTGCGAATTTGTCGTTAAAAATTTTAGGCGAAGAAAGTAAAAAAGCATACGAATCTGTAGCAAAGGCTTTGGAAGAAACATATACAAAAGAGGAAATCGCTTCTATTTTATCTACTTTATGGGACTTTGCCCAAAATAAAGAAAAAGCTTTGGAATGGTCTCTGCTTGCAGCAAAACAAGCAGAACAAAGATGGGCTTTAGACGAAGCGAACCGATTTTATGAAACAGCAATAAAAAATTGTACAGATGAAAAAATGTTGATGCAAATTCTTAAAGATAAAATTTACTATGGCTGGTTTGATACTAAAAATTTACGACAATTAATTGAGGAATGCACTACTTTAGAAGCCTTAGCAGAAAAACATGGAGACCCAGAAGCAAAATTTTTCGCCCTGCTTTATAAAACAAAAGCATTAAGCTCTGTTGG
>JAWAPU010000040.1:0-3948 GCA_038894275.1 Candidatus Nanoarchaeia archaeon
CTACATAAGTGCGGGGGGTAGTTTGGGTGGAGAATTGTGCTTAAAAATTTCTGGAAATTTTTCAGATCCTAAATTCGAAGTAGAAAATAAAAATTAACTGGTCGACCACTAAATTTTTTTAAAAAATATAATTTGTTAAAAAATTGACAAGAAAATCAGAATTTGTATTTCTTAATTATAGTATATCAAAAAATTTTTAGTAGGAGATGTTTATGCGAAAAATAATATTTTGCTTGTTGATAATTACATCTTTTTCGATTATAAATAGTCAAAATTTAACTACTATGTTTAGAAAACCTGGTGTAATAGGTGATTCTTTATCTCAAGGGTTTTATGGTGTGATTGTTGAAAAGAAAACTCAAGATTGGGCATATCCAGTACTAGTGGTTAAACAGGTAAACTCTTCTTTAACTTATAATGAATTAAAAGGCCCTTATGTAAATTTAGAAGATGTCTTAAAAGGTAATTGTGGTGTTTTTTGCATAGCTTCTTCAATTATAGGTGGGAATCAAAAAACTTATGATCCCCCTACTCATGCTGGTATAACAGGTGCTGACTATACAAATGTATTAAAAACAAGTGGTGAATGTGAAGATATAACAGCTACAAAATGGGTAAAAGAATGGTATTGGAAAACTTGGTATTGGTATACATATCGATGGGTGCAAGTACCAGATTGTCAAAAACCTGATAAGTTTCATCAATATGGATTAAGAAATTCTGGGACACAAATTCAAATAATGGAAAAAGTCAAACCTACTTTTATTTTTGGAACTGTTGCTGCAAATCATGTCCTTTGTACTGCATTACATACTAATTTGGATTGTTTGGATGAAGCAAGATTTAAAAGAGATTTTAATGAAGTATTGGTAAGATTATCTCGAATAGGAACAATTCAAGGAGGTGTTTTATTCACAGTTCCTAATGTTACAGCTATTGCCTATTTAGAGAATTATAGAGATCCACAAGGAAGAGCAAATTATTCTGGATTAAAACCCTTCTATAGAACCTCAGTTTCTAATCCTGGTCAAGTTTTAGACGCAAATGAAGTTGCGGTAATTCGTAACTTTTTGACCATGCTAAATAATGAATTACGAAATAAAGCAGCTGCCTATAACTATGCTTTGGCAGATGCTGAATTAATCTTCGAAGATATAAAAGAAAATGGAAGACCAATTCGTGCTCCAAATAATTGGTCACCTGGGAATGCAGGAGCAAATTGGCCATTGCCAAATAGGCCAGGTGTATTTAGTTTAGACGGAGTTCATCCAAATCGATATGGACATGCAGTGATGGCTAATGAATTAATCAAAGCTATTAATCAAAAGTATGGTTTTAATATACCTCTTGTAGATGAATACGCTGCTTGGTATTATGATTCTTTAAACAGAAATCCAGTTGATTTAAAAAAATTCTTAACAGAAAATATTATTGGGCAAGCAATTAGCTGGATTATCAATATTTTTACATAATTTTTAATTCTTAACCAGTTTTGTGGTTATTTTTGATTTGGAGATTTAGAAATGAATAAAAAAATTATTTATATATTTTTAAGTGTTTTGATTTTTCTAGTTATATTTTATCTTATTTTTTTGATGTTTAAATCTGAAGAGAAAAAACTAATTACACAAGAAGAAAAAATAGAAAAAGAAAAAGAAAAGGAATATTATTTTGATGCTCCAAGACCAAATTTAGATCCAGAAGAAGTTTTTAAACTTTGGCCAGATTTGGCTAGAAAAATGGAAGTTGACAAAGACAAGATCGAACAAGAATGGTTAGATTTTGCAAGAAAATATCCTAATAATTTTTATATACCAACAAAATATTTAAATTTAACAGAAAAAGAAAAAGAAGAGAGGATTAAAGAATTAGAAAATTATGCAGAGGTGGAGGCAAAGATTGCTTCTCAAAAATCAAAATTGGATAAAGAAGCTAAAATTGCTATTGATGGACCAGAACCACCTAATCAACCTGTTCTAACAGCTGATGAACAAAAAGCCTATTTTTCTTATAAAATCAAAGAATTAAAATCAAGAATTCAATTAATTGAATATTGGTTAGAAAACCAAAATATTGATCCAGAACAAAAGAAAATAGCAGAAGAAGATTTAAAACAATGGAAAAAAGAACTTGTAGAATACGAAAATCTAAAAAAACAAATTCAATAATAATTAAAAAATTCCATCTTTTATTTTTTTTTCTCCTTCCTTTACTTTTTTTATGTGGTCCTCCAAAACCAGATACAATGCCAGAGCCAATTAATATTTATAGACAATATACAAAAGAAGAACTAGAAACAATGATAAATTCCAATCAATGGGCAGAGCGTTCAACTGCTATTTTATATATTAAACAAAATAAATTAAAAGAATTTACAAATAAAGTTTATCTTTTATTACAAAAGGACCCTTCAGCCTCTGTAAGACAAATTTCTGCTTTAACATTAGCGGATTTTCAGTATAAACCAGCTATTCCAATTATTTTGCAATTAATAAGGAAACCTCAAATTAATTCTCAAGAAAAAATTGATATAAACTTTCTTTTGGATGCCTTAGGTAATTTTCGGGATTATAATGCAATTAAGGAAATTTTGTTTTATTTAAATGATCATGATTTAACAATACGGTTAAGGATAATAAAAATTTTGGAAGAAGGGAGTAATGATTTTTCTATATATCAGAAAAATGAATTAGGAAAGATAATTTTATCATACGCTATTCAAAATCGAGATTCAGAAAAAGCAAGAACTTTTGCAATGGCTTTGGGTAGAATTCAGTATAAACTATCAGAAGATTATTTAATTAATTTACTAGAAAATCCCGAAGAATTTGAGAATACGAAAGCTGCTGCAATTTTGGCATTAGGTAAAATCAAAAGTACGAAGTCTATTTCTTTACTATTTGAAAATTTAAAAAAATACCCATCAAAATTAGGGGAAAATTCTTATATAGCCTTAAAAGAAATAAAAGATAAAAGTATTATAAATCCTTCTTTTGAATTATTAGAAAGAGAAAACTTAGATATTCAGCTTTTATTAGTAGATATTCTTTCAGAAATTTCAGATGAATCAATTAAAGAAAAAGCTTATAAATTATTTAAAAAACAAGTACCAAGTACTATTGCCTCTTTGAGTCTGTTATTAGGGAAATTAAAATACAAACAAGCAACAAATGATATAATTGAAATTCTAAAAAATCAATCTATGCCTAACCGTGAAATTATTGCTCAATCCTTAGGTTGGATGCAAGATAAATCTTCTATACAAACGTTAATACAAATACTACAAGAAAAAGAGGGGGAAGGAAGGTATGGTGCTGCTTGGTCATTAGGAATTTTAGAAGCAAAAGAAGCTGTTCCTTATTTGATGAAAACAGCAAAAAGTAAAGATCAAAAATTATCTATTTTGTCTATAGAAGCATTAGGGCATATTAAAGATCCCGAGTCTCTTGCTCTTTTAGAAGAATTAATGGATAATCCAAAAATACAATTTTATGCAATTGATGCAATTACTTATAATCCAGATAAGAAAGCTTTAGAAATTTTAAAAAAATATGCAAATCAAAAAGGAGAAGTTTCTCATTTAGCTATTGAAGGATTATCTAAAAGAGAAGATAAAGAGGTAATTGATATTTTAATTCAGATTCTTAAGGAAACTGATACAGAAGATACCAAGGCAAAACTTTTATACAAAGCTTTACAAAGGAAAACTAAAAAAGATTTTATAACGAAGAATCAATGGTTAGAATGGTACAAACTACAATATATTAAAAAATAAAAAATTTTTTAAAAAATTTATAAAAAAATTTACAAATTAAGTTTATATTTTTAAATTTTATACTCAGATAAGATTAATAACAGATTTTATTTAATCATTACTAAAATGCCTAAATTTAGCAAGATTGCTTTTAAGAATTTCATAAACTTGTGGTAAAATACTTCTTGGTATAC
>JAWAPU010000041.1:0-3809 GCA_038894275.1 Candidatus Nanoarchaeia archaeon
AAAATTAAACAGCCTGTTTTTCTTCTTGTACCACAAAATTCAAATGTCTGTCCGAAGAAAGCTTGCAAACTACTAACAAGAAATCATCCTAATTCTAAATTCGAAATTCTTTCGACAAAGTCTCATTTTTTTCCAATGGAAGAGCCATTATTGACAGCAAGAAAAACATTAGGATTTATACAATTTGTTGATCCCTAAAATTACATGTTTCTTCTATATTGACCTCCAACTTCATATAGAGAATGAGTGATTTGCCCTAAGGAACAAAATTTTACTGTTTCCATTAATTCTTCGAAGGTATTATAAGGATATATGGGTGGTTGATTCTTTGCTGTTTTTTTTAATTTTTCTAATTTTTCTTTTGCAAAGGGTTCATTTCGTTTTTGGAATTCTTTTAAATTTATTATTTGTTCTTCTTTTTCTTTGCTTGTACTTCTAATTAATTCTATTTTTAGTTCTTCGCTTTCAGAATTAGGATTGATGAATGTATTTACACCTATAATAGGAATTTTTTTTAAATGCTTTAATTCTTCGTAGTATAAAGATTCTTCTTGAATTTTATTTCTTTGGTACATCAATTCCATTGCTCCTAAAACTCCA
Source organism: Candidatus Nanoarchaeia archaeon (assembly GCA_038894275.1). Classification (GTDB taxonomy): domain Archaea; phylum Nanobdellota; class Nanobdellia; order UBA10117; family UBA10117; genus JAWAPU01. Next base: position 601 of record JAWAPU010000041.1, read on the forward strand.
CCTCTTTTCGAAAGCTCTTCAAATTCTTTTAAAACTTCTTTTTCCACTAAATCAGTTAGTTCTTCTATTATAAAACTTCCTTGTAAAGGATTATCATTTTTATTTAAACCTAATTCTTTATTTATAATTAATTGAATTGCGATTGCTCTTCTTACAGATTCTTCTGTAGGAGTAGTTATTGCTTCGTCATAAGAATTTGTATGTAAAGAATTACAACGATCATAAATTGCCATTAAGGCTTGTAAAGTTGTTCGAATATCATTAAAATTAATTTCCATAGCGTGGAGACTTCTTCCAGATGTTTGTATGTGGTATTTTAATTTTTGTAATTTTTCATTTGCTTTATATACATATTTCATTGTAATTGCCCAAATTCTTCTTACTACTCTTCCAATCACTGAATATTCTGGATCCATTCCATTAGAAAAAAAGAAAGATAAATTTGGTGCAAAATCATCAATTTTCATTCCACGAGATAAATAATATTCAACATAAGTAAAACCATTTGCTAATGTGTATGCTAATTGAGTTATAGGATTCGCTCCAGCTTCTGCAATATGATAGCCAGAAATACTCACTGAGTAATGATTTTTAATTTGATTTTGTATATAATATTCTTGAATATCTGCCATCATTCTTAAAGCAAATTCAATGGAAAAAATACAAGTGTTTTGAGCCTGATCTTCTTTTAAAATATCTGCTTGGACTGTGCCTCGTATTTTTTTTAATGTATCTTTTTTGATTTTATCATAAGTTTCTTTGTCTACAAGTTGATCTCCTGTTGTCCCTATTGTTCCATAACCAAATAGTTGTTCATTGACTCGAATTGCTCTTTTATAATGTGGTAAGTTAAGGTTAACAACATAGTCATATTTTTTTAATTTATAACTTTCTCCAATTTCTAATAGATACTTTTCGATTTGCTGATCAATTGCGGTATTAAAAAACATTGCAAGTAAAATAGGAGCAGGACCGTTAATTGTCATAGAAACAGAAGTATTAGGAGCACATAAATCAAAACCAGCATAAAGTTTTTTCATATCATCCAATGTACAGATAGAAACTCCAGCATTTCCAATTTTTCCATAAATGTCTGGTCGATAGTCTGGATCCTCTCCATATAAAGTAACAGAATCAAATGCAGTAGAAAGTCGAGAATAGTTTAAATCTTTACATAAATAATGAAATCTTTTATTAGTTCTTATTGGGGTTCCTTCTCCTGCAAACATTCTTGTTGGATCTTCATCAGTTCTTTTAAAAGGGAATATTCCAGCTGTGTAAGGAAATTCGCCAGGAAAATTTTCTTTTCTTAGAAATTCGTAAATCTCTCCCCAATCTTTATAATTTGGAAGTGCAATTTTTGGAATTTGTAAATGAGATAAAGATTCTTCATATAAATTATAGGTAATTTCTTTTTCTTTTATTTTTATTGTGAATTTCTTTTGTTTATATTTTTCTTTAATTTCTTTCCAACCAATGACTTTTTTTAAATCTTCATTTGGAATTTGCTCTTTAAGTGCTTCTAATTCTTTTTCTAATTCAAATAGAATTTCTTTTTTATTGTTTTCTTTTAAAAATTCAATTGTTCCATTGATTTTATAAATTTTACTTAATAATTCTGAATTTTTTTTTGTTTCGTAATGGTAATTTTCAATAGTTTCTTTAATTTCTCTTAAATAATGAACTCTATTTTCTGGAATAATCGGATTTTTTGTAGATTGAATTATTTTTGGAAAGGAAAAATTTTTTTCTAAATTTAAATCGAATTTCTTATTAAGTTGATCGACTAAAAATTCAAATAAACTATTTGTTGCTGTATCAAGAAATTGAGAAGCGATTGTTCCAAAAATTGGTAGTTCTTCGTCGGGAGTAATAAAATCACTTCTGGATCTTCGATATTGTTTTCGTATATCTCGAAAAGCATCATAGCTACCTATTTTATCAAATTTATTTATGACAATAATATTGGCATAATCAATCATGTCAATTTTTTCTAATTGAGTACTTGCCCCATATTCTGGAGTCATCACATAAATAGAGAAATCAACATAATCAGTTATTAAAGAGTCAGATTGACCAATGCCAGCCGTTTCGATAAAAATAAAATCAAAATCCATGAATTTTAAAAAGTTGATCATTTCAGAAGCATTACTACTAATAGATCTATCTCTTTCTCTTGTTGCAACACTTCTCATAAATATATTGTTTTTATAAATTGAATTCATTCGAATTCTATCTCCTAAAAGAGCGCCACCAGATTTTCGCTTTGTTGGATCAAAAGATAAAATAGCATATTTTTTTTCTGGATAATAATAAGAAAATCTACTTATAATTTCGTCCAAAAGGCAACTTTTTCCAGATCCTCCTGTTCCAGTAATTCCTATTACAATTGATTTTTTTGAATTATTAAAATTTGAATAATCCCATCGTATTTCATTCTCTATTAAAGTTAATCCTCTTGAAATAAATCGAAAATTTTCTTTGTTATAGTCATTTTTTAAAATTTTTTTGGTAAGTTCATCTATTAAAGAATGTGATTTAGTAATTCTTAACAAAATGTCTTTAATCATTCCATTTAGTCCTAAACATCTACCATCTTCTGGAGTATAGATTTTTTCTATACCTTTCGATTCTAACTCTTGGATTTCTTTTGGGACAATCACCCCTCCACCACCTCCAAAAATTTTAATCGAATGACCATAGTTTTGATTTAATATTTCTCTTAAGTACGGGAAAAATTCATTATGTCCACCTTGATAACTACTCACTGCAACTGCCATAGCATCTTCTTCTAATGCTGTTTTGGCAATTTCGAATACAGAACGATTATGTCCTAAATGTATAACTTCTGCGCCATAGGATTGTAGAATTCTTCTAACTATATTTATGGAAGCGTCATGACCATCGAATAAACTAGCCGCAGTGACTACTCTCATAGGAATTTCTTTTTGTATGTTTAACATATTTTTAGTTTTATAAAATTGATTTTTTTGTCAATTATTATGCAAATAAAGTTTTTTTGTATAATTTTAAATAACAAACCAATAAAATATTCTGTAATATTTTTTTCTAAAAAACTTTATGGTTCAAACTTAAAAAATTTATAAAGCAATATTGAAAATATATTTTACAAAATGATAAAGTATTTTTTCGTGCTTTTTATGAAAAAAACATTAGGATATATTATATTATATATTTTTTTAAAATTG
>JAWAPU010000042.1:0-3761 GCA_038894275.1 Candidatus Nanoarchaeia archaeon
ACAATTTAATTTTTTAACGTTTATTTGCATGTGCGGAGCAGATTGCGCGCCATCTACTGCAAATAAAACGTCTTTTTCTTTACAAATTTTTCCAATTTCATTTATTTGATTGACAGTTCCTAAAAAATTTGAAACATGAACACAGCTTACTAGCTTTGTTTTTGAAGTTATTAAAGATTTTAATTCATCGATTTCCAATTTCCCTTCATTGTTTACGGGAATGTATTTTATTTTTACGCCTTTTCTATTTTGTAACATTAAGAAAGGAATAAGATTTGAATGATGCTCCATTTCCGACACAATAACTTCATCGCCTTTTTGCCAATCTAAACAGTTAGCTATTAAATTAAGACTCTCTGTCGCATTTCTTGTGAAAATTATTTCCTCCATTCCTTTAGCCCCTATAAATTTGGCAACTTTTTTATGCGCATCTTCATATAAATCAGAAGCTTCTTGAGATAGTTTATGTCTTCCTCTATGTATATTTGCATTATGTAGCGAATAAAAATCAGCAATTGCTTGAATTACTGCTTTTGGCTTTTGAGTTGTGGCCGCATTATCTAAATAAATTAACGGTTTGCCATTCCAACTTCTTTTAAGTATTGGAAAATCTTCTCTTATTTTATAAACGTCAAACATATATTTTATTTATAGAACTTACTTTTAAATGTTGCTTTGAAAACATTTATTAAGCTTTTTTCCAAATTTAAAATATGCTGTGTTTCGTAGCAATGATAGTGTTTGGTATTCTAAGCATATTTAGCGCAAAGTATAGAAAATACGCTAAAGAAGCGTTTAAATGTGTATTTTTAAGAGCAACTTTAAGGCCTTGCACTTCTAATTTGAATGAAGAATTAAGAGGTAAAATTTTAACAAAACTAATGAAATTCCCTAAATTAGCAAAATTTACTCACAGACATTTTGAAGCGATATCTTGGATTTTTACAATCACTTTTTTCCTATCTTTAGGTTATACTGGGTACTCTCTTTATAATTTAGCAGTCCATGGTACTTGCGATCCCGCGACAGGGCATTGCATTTTTGTGCCTAAAAATGCTACCGAAATTCCAGAAAATGCTTGTAATATCACAGGAGAATTTATAGAATTTTATGGAAAAGAATGTCCGCATTGTGCGAAAATGGAACCTGTAGTTAAAAAAGTAGAAAATGAAACTGGAATAACCTTTATTAAATTGGAAGTTTGGCATAACGAAACAAATCAAAAAGAGATGTTAAAATATTCTCAATTTATCCAAAGAGATTGCAAGGTTTTAGGTGTGCCAACCTTTTTCGCTCTTAAAACCAATAAATCTATTTGTGGCGAAGTTTCAGAAGAAACTCTTAAAAAATTTATAATAGAAAATGGATAAGGAGGGGAGATGGAAAATTTAAATGAAAAATCCAAAGATGAAAAATCAGAGATAAACGCAAAAATTGAAAACACTAAAACAAAAATAAAACCGGCATTTTATCAATTAGCAATAATTGGTTTGATATGTGTTTTAGCCGCAACATTGTTTTTGACAAAGAGTTGTCCAACAGGGTTTTTAATTGGCAAATCTGGAAATGAAATCGGAGAGAAAACTGTTAAATTTATCAACGATAATATGATTCCAGAAGGATACGAAAACGCCATCCTAAAAAATGTTATAAAAGAAAATGGCTTGTATAAAGTAAGTTTAGAATTTAATGGCAAAGACGTTTTTGTTTATGTTTCACCAGATGGCAAGCTTTTATTTCCCTCAGCAATTCCTTTAGAGGTGGAATCTGCACCATTAGAAGATAAACAAAGAGAAACGCCAAAAACTGACAAGCCAAATGTAAAATTATTCGTAATGTCTTTTTGCCCATTTGGTCAACAAGCTGAAAATGCAATTTTGCCAGTAATTAAACTTTTAACAGATAAAATCAAATTTGAGCCGCATTTTATTGTTAACATAGAAAATGATAAAGTACTTTCCTTGCATGGCGATTATGAAGCAGAAGAAGATATGCGACAAGCTTGCATAATAAAATATTATGGGATAAACAAATGGCTGGCTTATATTGAAAACTTCAATGGCAAATGTGCCAAAAATAATTTAGAAACTTGCTGGAAAGAGGCCGCAGAAAAAGCAGCCATAGAAACTGTTAAAATAAAGGATTGTGTTCTAAAAGAAGGTTTGGAATTAATGAAAGAAGAAGCCGCATTGAGTGAGAAGTATAAAGTAACGGGCTCGCCAACTTTATTGATAAACGAAGTTTTATACAATGGAGCAAGGACACCACAAGCATATCAAGGCGCGATTTGTAATGCGTTTATAGAAGCACCTTCCGAATGTAATCAAGTAATAAACGCGAATGTGCAAGAAGCGAAAGGAAGTTGTTAAGCATATATTGGCGTGCCTTTTTCCTCTTTTTTCTCTTCTTTTTCTATTTGTGGTTTAAATTTTTCCATTATTGGTTTTAATTGCATTTCGATGACAACGTCCGCATTTTCGCCGTAGAATTTTTTAGCTTTATCTATCAAACTATCATATACTTTTGCATATTCTTTATTTACTATTTCTTTAATTTTAGAGGCGCATTTTCGTATTTCTGCAAAACAAGCTGTATGCTCTGGATGTTCTGCTACAAAAGATTGGTTTGTAGCAAACTCTTCTAATTTTGAGAAAATAGATGCTTGTGGTGCTCCAGCAAGCATAACATAAAGATATATCGCTGTAAGAGGATTTTCTATTTTTTCCATCAATTTTTTCTCTGCAATTTTTTCAGTTAATGCTTGAATATTTTTTGAAGATTGCTCTATTGTTTCGATTATAAGACCCATGCCAGTATTAGATTTATATTTTAATAACTCTTCTGGGCTTAGAAATTTGTTTATTTTACAGTCAACGCCTATATTGATACGCCAATTTAAATAATAAATAATAAAGTTGGATATTTCTTGTTCTAATATGTTTGCTGTCTTTTCAGTGCTTATCTCATCTAGTAGCTTTTTCAAACCAGCGTAATTTGAAATTAGCGCTTTTTCTTTTTCGTAAATGTCGCCGCGAATATTAGTAATCTGTTCTTGAAATCTATTTTTTATTTCTCTTATTGTAAGATATTCTTGAAGTTTCTTTTCCAATTCCAATGATTCAGACATAATAATGCTATAATGATAAATTTTATAAAGTTAATTAAATAGATTTTAAGACCATGGTACCTATAAACGTGTCTACAAAAGAATTGGGAGAAATAATAAGCAATTTTGAAAATTACGTGCATGAAATTACAAACAATATCGATGAAGGGAATAGAGATATAGCAAGACAAGATTTAGAAAAGCTCGCAGATGCTTATGTGAACGCAATCGAACAAAACATGTGCGTAAATCTAGAGTCTACCGAAGAGCTCCCTGAATATCTAAAAAACCTGCCTCAAGATAATCCAGTGGTACGTTTATATAAGCATATAGCACAAAATCCATCACTTAAAACGAATACAGCGATAGAAATATTTAACTTAGCAAAGAAACTTTATGAGCAAGATTTTATAGCACCTTAATTTTTTATTTTTCTTCTAGTATATATTTAGTATAAAGTTTGTATATTTTTTCACTTTTACCTTTAATTTTGTTTAAGTAATTTTCGAATTCTTTATCACCTACTAATCCCTTGAAATATATAATATCGTGCATGTGCTTTCGTTCTTTTGATTTATCATATGCAACCAGTTTTAATCCTAGCCAAATCCAAGGTCCACTAACCCCTATATCCTATCCTTTCTCCTTCACCTCC
>JAWAPU010000043.1:0-3221 GCA_038894275.1 Candidatus Nanoarchaeia archaeon
TATCGCTCGAGCATACGTTCTTACGAAATTAAATATTCATAGGTAATTTCCCACCAAATATTTTTTGTAGTTTGGTAAGTTGTCTTTCATTGCCAATTGTCTTGAAAAGTTTTTTCATTTGATAATATTGCTTTAGTAATTCTCTAACTTCTTTTTCAGGTTGTCCAGATCCTTTAGCGATTCTTGCTATTCTTTCTGAATTTATAATATCAGGGTTATCTCTTTCTTGTTTCGTCATAGATTGAATAATATAACGCCAAAGTTTGAGTCTTTTTTCTTGAATTTGAAGAAGTTCTGTTGGCAATTTTGCCATACCTAGTCCAGGTATCATTGAAATTATTTGTTTTAATGGCCCCATTTTCTGAAGCGCTTCCATTTGTTTTAATAAATCATCAAAAGTAAATTCTGCTTTTAACATCTTTTTTGCGAGCTTTTCTGCCTCCTCTTTTTTAATTGCTTCTTCAGCCTTTCTTAATAGCGTTTGCAAATCCCCCAAACCTAAAAGTCTCGAAACGAATTGCTTTGGTTCAAAAGGTTCAAAATCTTCTATATGTTCTCCGACTCCAATAAATTTAACTTTAGCTCCAGTCTGAGCACAAGCAGAAAGTGTTCCTCCTCCTTTAGCAGAACCATCCATTTTTGTAACAATTATTCCGGTAATTCCCACATTTTCTTGGAAAGCTTTAGCTTGGTCTTTTGCAATTTGCCCAATATCCGCGCTTAAAACTAGCAAGCGTTCTTCAGGTTTAATAGCTTCGTAAAGTTGTTTTAATTCGTCAATTAAAGCAGAATCTAGAGCATGTCTACCTGCAGAATCGAAAATAACAACATTAAACCTATTATAATCATTTTCAAACTTTTTAACAATCTCCACAGGATTCTTTGATTCTTTAACTCCATAAAATGGGATTGAAATTTTTTCTGCTAATTGTTTTAATTGCTCGTAAGCAGCAGGTCTCCACGTATCCGTTTGTACTAAACAAACCTTTAAACCTTGTTTTTTGAAATATTTTGCAAGCTTTGCTGCAGTAGTAGTTTTTCCTGAACCAAATAGTCCTAAAAGCAAAATTTTTGTTGGTTTTTTTGTAACCTCTAATTTACCTTGTTCTGTGCCCAATAATTTTACTAGTTCTTCATAAACAATATTAATTAGAAGCTCTCTTTGCGTTAGTCCTGGTTTAGGTTTTTCGTTTTTAACTCTATTTTGTATATTGGCTATTAATTCATTAACTACTTCTAAATTTACGTCGCCGGAAAGTAATGCTTTTTTTATATCCCCTAAAAAATTTTTTAAAAAAGCTTCGTCTATTAAAGTTTGCTTTAGTAATTTTCTTAAAGTGGATTTTAATGCTTCTCCAAATTCTTCAAGCATATCTAAAAGAAAATTTAAGAATTTAAAATATTTCCTATTTCTATAAACAACTAATCAAGCATTTTATTTACAATCATTTTGGAATCAAATAAAGTTAAATCATCGTAACTTTGTCCGGTTCCTAAATATAAAATTGGTTTTTGAAGTGCATACGCCAAAGATAAAAGTGCTCCACCTTTATCGTCGACATCTGCTTTTGTTAAAATTATGCCGTCAATGCCAATTTTTTCATTAAACAGTTTTGCCTGAGAAACTAAATCTGCTCCTGCTATTGCTTCACCAACAAATATTGTAAAATCCGGTTTTGCAACCCTTTTAATTTTTAACAACTCAGCCATCAAATTTTCATCTAAACTTTGTCTACCTGCTGTATCTATTAATACGACATCTTTATTTTTGGCTTTTATAGCATCAAAAGCTACTGCTGCTGGGTCTGAGCCGTAATTATGAGAAATCAATCGCACATTTAATTTTTCTGCATGTTCTTTTAACTGCTCAATTGCTGCTGCTCTAAAAGTATCTGCAGCAGCAAAAACAGGAATAAAGGAATTATTTTGAAAAAGTTTAGCTAATTTAGCTATTGTTAATGTCTTTCCATGCCCGTTTACACCAACCAAAAGTAAAATTAGTGGTTCGTTTTTTTCTTTTTTGTATTTAGCCACATCTAAAAGATTTAAATACTGCGATTTATTTAAGATATCAAGAAGCGTTTTTTTAACAACTTCTCTTATGCTTAATTCTAATTTAGTTCTGGGCACATTTTTCCCGAGCAATTCTTTTTCTAAATTACTTCGTAATTGTTGAATTACTGGAAAAGCAACATTGTTTTGGATAAGTTCTATTTCCAAAATATTAAAAATCTTATCAAATTGCTCTTCCGAAACTTTCACTTCAGTAATTGCTGAAACTATCTTTTCAGATAAGCTCCTTTTTTCAGATTTCTGAATTTCTTTTATTTCTTCAGTTCTAGGCTTTTCAATCTTTTCTTTTATCTTTTTCTCTGTAGGTTTGCTTAAATTGGCCGCGAAAGAACCAAATGCTTTTTTAATAAACTCGAACATTTTAACCTATATTTTGGTTTAGTTCTTTTTCCAGTTCTTGTATTCTTTGACTAAATAAAAGTAAATTATTATTTAATTCTAAAGTCACTTTCTCTAATTCTTGCAATTGGTTCTCAATTAAATTTTTAGCTTCGCTTATGGGCTTTTTAATAAAAACATCTGCGCCAACATTAACTAAAACTTCTTTTGTTTCAGAAATTTTTCCACTAACAAAAACTCCTTTTCCAACAGGTATTAATGAATTAAAAGGGACACTTTTTTCGCTTAAAATGTTCAACGCATTTCGCATTATTTGCAATTCTGCCACCTGCTGATCGACAAGCAATAATTGTTCATCGATTTGTTTAATTTGCGCATTTAAAATTTGCAATTCTAAATATTTTTTTTGAAGTTCTTTATTTTCTTTATCCTTTGCCATCATATGTATGATTTATTTGATTTTAAAAATCTATTTGCTAAAAATCCGAGAGACTCGTCAACCCTAGAAATTTCATAACCAGAACTTTCAGAGCCCATTACAAAACCAAAAGAATTTGCAAATAAACCGGTTGCAACAAATGGATTACCTAAATTTACTGTACCTAAACCAATTTCAAAACCCAGAAGTTTGGAGAAAATGGGGAGTATTTTCAAAAACAGATGGAATTTATGAGGCCGGTGCAGGACAGAATTTTTAAAGCAATTGAAACAGTTGCTACAAAAGAAAATTATGATTTCGTCTTCGATAGAAATAGCGACATCCTGCTACTTTATGTCAACGAAAAATACGACCTGACTTTAAAGGTTCA
>JAWAPU010000044.1:0-2281 GCA_038894275.1 Candidatus Nanoarchaeia archaeon
ATGAACCCTGTTGTCTAATAAAATTACGCCGGGATTAAAAGTTTGCCAACACTCCCAATTATTTGATTCGATAGGAGCAACAATTGGATTAGTCTCGTGTTTGGTGATTAAATTTTTAGGCGAAGTAATTTGCGAAGTGGTTTGCGAAGTAGTTTTTGTTTTTCTCCTTATTTTTTTTCTCTTTAATTTTTTAGAAACTAATTTTTTATTCTTTTTGGTTTTAAAAAGTGATCTTTTTGGAGATTTTGTTTTATTTTTTATTTTTTTCTTTTTTAGAGGCATTTTATATATTATATTTTACTTTAATTTTTTTTCAAAACAAATTTTGGTCACAATTACTGAACGAAGCACGAACCTTTTTTGAGCAAAACCCTGACTAACTTGTGCGTTGCCTTCGGCGACGCACACCCACCCACCACCCATAACGAGCGGGCGGGTAAAAATTCCTTCACCCAGACCCCCTTCCTTTCTGCCCGCCTGCCATGCCCGCTTCGCGGGCGAGCCGCCGATTTTATCTTCCAGCATCTTTCGCCGCTTTTTCCACCCAATCACCTAAATTATTAAAACCGTCGTTATCCACCCAGTCATAAATATTATACATCTTAGAAAATTGATAATTTCTGCCCCAATATTTTTGATCAAAACTTCTACTGCAATAGGGGTATTTATCAAATAATATCCATTTAGAACCGTTCCATTCATAATACTTAGAGCTACCATTAGTATCAATAGAAAGCATCAAATATTCAAAAGGGTTTTGTCCTTGATAATCGGTATATCCATTTTTATCTTTAATTTTATGTATATAAATTCCTAGCTGTCCATTACCTTTGTCAAAACTTTTGACAATTTCGTATCTTACCCATTGCCGCATATAAGTCTCGTAACCAATTAGAACGGCAGTTACAGATGTACCATCTATTTGACTATTAATCCATCTTTTTACCGCTTCATCGCCTTGTCTTTGCAATTTCTCAAATTCAGCGGCATCAATAAATCCAGCCTCTTCTCTATCAGGTTTGGCCACCCAACTATTCCTTACAACATTAGCTCGCCAAACATCTCTTTCGTAATGAAAGCTAAAAAATACTCGTCTGGCCATAATTTTACTTGATTAGATATGAAATTATTAACATAACCACTATTAAAGAAGCATAGAAAAATAAAACTGTATGCGAAAAAATCGACCAAAACCAGTTATTTTTCCGCTCTTTGAATTCTGAAATATCTAATGAAAAATCGATATCCTTTTCATCTAAATTTCTTACTTTGTCATATAAACAACGGAATGCCCTTTCTCTTGATAAAAAATATCCATCTAGAATCCAAAAAACTATAACAGGCAAGAAAGAAATAATAATATAATTTTTGTTAGCATCTTTTGAGGATAAAGCAAACAAAGCAGCAACTAAAGTTATCGCCCAACTTTTCATTATAAATGAATTGCTAGCCATTCTGTTAATTATGGATTGTATAAATTCTAAATGTTTAATTTTATTTTCCATAATTATTTATAATGTTTTCTCCAATTCTCTAATAATTCGTTTAATTCTAGATAGGGTTTATCGCCTCGTCTCTTAAAATAATTTGAAATCAACCCTAAAGTTTTACCATTTCTGAAAATTGCTTTAATAATTCCTTCGGTCCACAATTTTTCATTTTCTAATAATTTTCGCCAATGCCTAATAGGTAATTCTTTAATTTCTTCAAAACTTTCTTTTGGCGTTTTATCAAAATCAATTTCTGGAATTTCTGGCAAACTATCTTTCCATTGTTTTAACCAAGAAAGAATCTGTCCCCATAAATCAGGTTTGCCAAGATAATTAAATAATTCTTTTCCGTAAAGTAAATAAGTTTTAACGCCATAGAATTTGCTTAATCTTTTTAATTCTAATAGAAAAAATCGTCTTTCACTTTATTTAATTCTACTGATCGTTCATAAAAATTTATTAGAGCATCGTAATCTTTAAATTTATATCTTTCTCTAAATCTTATGTATGGTTCAAGATTAATTTTTTGATTAAACTTTTCGTAATGTTCTTTTGGTCCGACAATGAAAAAGTCAGTTCTAAAATTTAATAATTGGAGAGTTCTATTAAAAGCCTCGCTCAATGTTCCAATACTATCAACTACTTCAAAAACTTTTTGTGGGAACATCAACCCCTTCTTATTAAACCAAATTACATCTATTCTTTTTACTTCCTTCAAAATATCAGGGTATGTAAATTCAGGTAAATTATTTAAAGTAGCCAGATTAGCGAGAATGATGTTATTTTTGAAA
>JAWAPU010000044.1:2291-2997 GCA_038894275.1 Candidatus Nanoarchaeia archaeon
CCAATTCTAAACAGATACCCTCAATGAACGAGTGCATTCTTTGTTTTTCTTCTGGTGCTGGTTTCGGTTCTTCTTTGTAATCTCTTAACGCAAAAATTCCAAGACCAACTTTTTTAAAATATTTGCCCTTTTTAATCTCTCTATACAAAACGCCCCTTATTCCCTCTTGCCATGCTCGGCTAACTTTTGCAGAAGGATAATATTTTTCAATATTGTTATAAATTTGCTCCCAGGTAGCCACTCCATTAAAATCTTCTAAAACTTTTTTGATGGCTTCAACTTTGGTCATAATAGTTAGATTATTTGTCTCCTGTATTATTTGTATTATTTTTTTCTTCTATTTCTTCAATGTCATCTCTATCAATATCAAGCGCATCAGCGATAACTTGAAAAAACAATCCCTCTTCTCTTAATTTTTTGCATTCTTCAGATGAGCATTTAATTTTTATTTTAATAATATCTTTTTCCATATTTTAATTCGTAAATCTAACACCTAAAAAATTAGGCATCGGATTAGTTTTGAACCATATGACATCATTTAAAATCCAAAATCCCAAATCCAACATTGTTTTTCCAATTCTATGAATATTATGATAAGTGCCTATTACCCAAATAGTCGCATTTGGTTTCATCAATCTTTTAATTTCTGTCAAATAATTTTTTGTGAAATTATCATAATCATCGAAATCTTTAAAAACATCCCATT
>JAWAPU010000045.1:0-2988 GCA_038894275.1 Candidatus Nanoarchaeia archaeon
TTGTTGTACCTATAAGGGAGTAACAAAATAGTAAGATTTATAAACCTTTAAAAATCTTCTGTTTTATTAAAATCCAAAAATTACTTTATATCCTTTAATTTCAAGTTTATCTTGCCACTTCAATTGCGCGACTATTTTTTCAGATGTAAATTCTAATTTTTCTGCTCCTACTTTTGTACAAAGATCGTTTACTTTTTCATCTATACTTGTTTTTGCTTTCGAATTAGCAAAAACATATAACGAAATTTTATCACTTTTCTTTAACCCCGCTTTTTTTCTTAGCGATTGGATTGCTCTTGTAAATTCTCTTAAAAACCCAGACGCCAACATTTCGGCGGTTTCTTCTTTATCAACGTAAAGAGAGTAACTTCCAAATAGCCCGCCTTCTAAATTAACAGGTAATATTTCTTCAATTAATAAATCATCATGATTTAGTTCAACTTTCTCCCCGTTAATTTGAAGTACGAACTTTCCATTTTTTCTTAACGATGATACTATGGCCTCTGGCGCAATTCTAGCTAAAGCGGCCACTATCTCCGCAGATTTTTTACCAAATTTAGGTCCGATTTTACTAAAATCTGCTTTGACATTATGTGTTAGCCCACTTAAGTTGTGACCTACTTCTATTGTTAAAACATTTGCCAATCTTTTAAGTAAATCCTCGTGAGTTTTTATAGCAGAAATAAATTCTTCGTTTTCTGTAAGCACTATAATTTTTTTGATCGGCCATCTAAGATTTCGCGCAATTTTTTCGCGTAATGCTAAAATATTTGACAGAACATCCTTTAACAATGCAAACTCTGCTTCTAATTTAGTGTCTATTAATTTTTCATCGTATTTTGGCCATTCCAATAAATGAACTGAATCTTCTTTAAATTTCGTAATCTTTCTAAGATTTTGATATATTGCTTCTGTAATAAATGGCGCAATAGGCGCAAATAGCTTTAAACATTCGAATAAAACCTTGTTAATCATATAAATCGCTGCTAAATCCGTAGACCTTTCTCTAATAGCTTTGATATACCATCTGCTTAATTCTAAAAATAAATTTTCGATTTGCCAAGGGACTTCGTTTAATTTGTGCGCTTTAAATAACTCTGTAACTCTTAAAATAGTACTATTTAATCTTGAAAGCATATACTGGTCTTCTTTTTTCAAATTTAAGTTTTTGATATCTATATTTATCAATTCTTTTGGTTCAATTTCAGATTGCGTTAATAAATCTTGAAGATATAAATGAATATTCCAAAAAACCTGCAAGTTAGCAGCTTTTGTTTTAACATCTGCAAAATTATAATTGAGGTCTAACCCTGGCTCAGCTCCTCCTATTGTGTAGAATCTAAACGCATCGATTCCGTAATTTTCTGTAACTTCAGAAGGCAAAATGACGTTTCCTAAAGATTTAGACATCTTTCTTCCTTGAGCGTCATTTATCATTCCATGCATGTAAACCGCTTTATACGGAGTCTTATTTCTCGCAGCAGTTGACAACGCCATCAAAAGATAAAACCATCCTCTAATTTGATCTTTACCTTCCAATATAAAATCTGCAATAAAAGATTGGTCTCCAGTAGACGCCCATGGTGCTGCACCAGAATCCAGCCAAACATCGCAAACATCGGGAACTCTTTCCATCGCGCCTTTGCATTTTTCACATTTTAGGTATACTTTATCTATCCATGGTTTATGCAAATCTTTTGGTACTTTTACTTTGCGCTCCCTTAACTCTTTTATAGAACCAATAACCACTATATTTGAACATTGTTTACACACCCAAATTGGAATAGGTATGCCCCAAAACCTTTGCCTACTAATATTCCAATCTTGGATATTTTCTAACCAAGAATTAAACCAAGTTTTAGCCCAATCAGGCGTCCATTTTGCGGCGTTCGAATTTGCAAGCATTTTTTCTTTTAATTTGCTTGTAGAAATAAACCATTGTGGCGTGACTCTGAAAACTACCGCTGAATGGCATCTTCCACAATATGGATATTCGTGCGCATATTTTGTAATATATGCTAAGGCTCCTTTTTCTTCTAACGCTTTAATAAAATGATTGTCGTCTTCTCTAGCTTTTAAGCCGACAAATATATTTGTTTTTTCAGAAAAAATACCTTGCTCGTCTAATTCGTTAAATGGGTACAGTTTATATTTTTGTCCAACTTCAAAATCTTCAGGCCCACAGCCAGGCGCACAATGTACTAAGCCAGTACCTTCATTTGCAGAAACGTATTCTTCTGAAAGTATAACTTTATGCAACCATTCAGAAGCAAATTTTGAAAAATCGATTTCTTTTTCTAATGGATGTGTATATTCCAAACCTTCTAATTTTTTTCCTGGAATTCTCTCCAAAATAATGAAGCTTTTATCTAAAATTTTAGAAACATGTTCGGCTAAATCTTCTGCCAAAATCCAAATTTCATTATTAAATTTTGCCCTGACGTAATACAAATTTGGATTTGCCATTACCGCTAAATTAAATGGTATTGTCCAAGGCGTTGTCGTCCAAACTAAAAGATATTCATTGTCTTTGTTTTTCACTTTAAATTTAACAAAAATGGCGTTATCGGTGGTTTGTTTATATTCCAATTCATGTTTTGCAAGTGCTGTTGAACAATGCGGACACCAAAAATTAACTTTTAATGAATTATATAGCAAATTGTTTTTCCAGGCTTGTGCAATTGCCCACCAAGCCCCTTCGATATACGAGTTAAGACAGGTTATGTATGGTTTTTTCCAATCCATCCACACGCCTAAATTTTTAAAATCAGAGATCATTGGTGGAATTTTTTCTTGAACAAAATTTTCACATTCTTTAACAAAATTTTCAACGCCTATTTTAGACACTATTTCTTTTTTATTTTGAATGCCTAACTTTTTTTCTACTTTGTTTTCAATAGGTAAACCATGAGTATCAAATCCTGGTTGGTCAAAAACATTAAACCCAGCCATTCTCAAAAAACGCCTATAACAGTCTTTAAGTACGTA
>JAWAPU010000046.1:0-2925 GCA_038894275.1 Candidatus Nanoarchaeia archaeon
AAATTCGTAAAATTTTTAAGGAAATTACAAAAGCGCTTTCCTCTACTATCTTCGACCGCCCCGCATAATAATGTATTTTTCAAAAAAGATTTTTCATAAAGAACTTTAACTAGCGACATTATTTCCTCATATAAACTATAAATCTGTGACTCTTTACTTGGTAAACTTCCAGGGTAGAGAATTATAGATCCGTCTCTTATTAGGATATCCGGTTCAAAAACTTCGAGAGCATTTATACAAGTTTCTAATTCTATTTTTTCTCGAATTAGATTGCAAAATAAATTTGCATCCCTTTCAGGTAAATTAATGTCAATGGGTATTAATCGAAAATTTGGCTTTTTTTCTGGGAAATAACTTGTTTTTATTAACGTACCATTTTCGTATTCAAAATAAACTGCCACTCCACGACATAAAGCAAAACTAGCCCCGTGAAATTCTTTTCGTATAAAACCGCCATCAACGCCGACTATTTTTAATTTATCAAAATTAGAGTTGTTAATTTTACTTTTAAGTTCTTTAAAATTTTTTAAAGAATTAACCAATGCCTTGGTTTTAATATCAAATTCTCGTATTTGCTCAACAATTTTATTTAAATCATACATAATTACATTTTGCTTTTTAAAATCGCCAATACCGAAGAATTGTATGGCCTTTTCAATTGCGCCGCCAATTGTTCTGCATTTAAATTCAAATTGTACACCTTTATATTGTGCATTTTTGCTAAACCTTCCAAATCGCTAATAATATCATCTGGGCAATTTGAAGTTATAAATATGGCTTCTACTTTATTATTTAAAATTGCTTTTTTGATCTCCCTTGCGCCATCTAGCACTGTTTTTTCTTTTAGAGCTTTTAGCAGTAAATCGACGTTTGTCATTTTACTCCTTTTCACGCATCATTTTAACATAGAGACCTGGCAAACCAGTTCCTATTGGAATCATCTGATTTATTAAAACATTTTCGACTACAGAAGTGAGTTTATCTGTTTCGCCTATTAGCGATGCGTTTACTAAATGTGCAATAGGTATTTCAAATGACGCTCTGGCTAAAACAGATGTTTTTTGTGAAGCAATTCCGTGTCTTGTAATTCCACTTACCTCACCACTAAAGCACATTAAATCGGCTACTAAGTAAACATGACGCGGATCTACAGAAATGCCCTGCTCCTCTAAAACATAAAGCACCTCGTTTATTATTGCTTCCCTTGCTGCTTCTATTCCTAATGTTTTTGATATCTCTATAATATCATTGGTTGTTGTTCTAGTTGGGTCTACTTCTTCTAACATTAAAATCTCTTTTAGATTACTTCCAAACGTTTGAACAACATATTCCGAATATTCGTCAGTTTCTTTTATGTATGTAAGATTTTTAAGAAAATCTTCGCCAAATTTTTTGACCACATCTTCAGCCAAATACTTTCTATAAACGGGTAAAACATCGGTTATATTCTTAATACCGCCAATAACAGCACTTTTAAGTCTTTCTTTAAAACGATATAATTTTCTAGTATCCTTTTCGGCTGATTTAATTTTAAGTGTTAGTCCTGATTGTTCCACGTCTACTTTGAATTGTTTTTTAAGCGATTCTGCAATTTGTTCAGGTTTAACACCATGTGCTGTTAATTCGCCAGATTCTAAAGTAATTGCTATGCTTTGATCTGCAAAATTAATCGCCAATTCTTTAGCTAGCTCTTCGAGGGTAACTTGCTTAATTTTTCTTGCGAATATCTCAGCACTTAATCTACTCTTATTATGCGGCGGTTTTAAATAAATAGTCATCGATGGCGTTTTTGGAGTTTTCCTAGCATCGAAAACTTCTATTATTCTCGGCAGGCCTAAGGTAACATTAAGTTCTGCAACACCTACAAAATGATGCGTTCTTAAAGTCATTTGAGTGCCTGGTTCTCCAATCGATTGTGCTGTAACCAAACCAACCGATTCTCCGGGTGCGATTTGAGAATTTAAATAGGAATTCATCGCGTCCGCAAAAATTTTTTCTTTCTCAGCTTTTGTTAATTTTGCTGTTCTTTTTTCTAACACTTTAACGACTTCTTCTGGAAGTGTTTTGCAGATCCAATCTATTGGCAGTTCAGTGCTCATATTTTCACCTTTCCGCCTTCTGATTTTGAAACATCAATTGCATCCCCTCCGTATATAAATTGTACAATTCTTTCTCCAGAATCTCGTACTGTTCCATCGTAGCAAACTTTTAGATCTTGAAGTGCATTAATTAGTCTGCGCTGCAAATAGCCTGATTTTGGCGTTCTTACTGCTGTATCTATTAGCGAGTCTCTTCCTACGACGGCATTCCACCAAGCTTCTGCAGGAGTTAATCCTTCGCCATAGCTATGCGATATAAATCCTCTTGCAGTTGCGCTTAAATCGCCTTTTTTAAACAAAGATAAGGGCGTTTTATTATAACCTATGTGTATTCTTTGTCCGCGAAGCGCTTGCTGACCTACAAAACCAGAAACTTGTGCCAAATGAATCATGCTTGCTAAACCTGCCTTAGCCATCAAAACAAACATATTAGATTCTTTTGCTTCTTTTTCAATTATTTGACCTACTGGAGACCTTAGTTTATTTAATGCGTAAAGAATTTTTGCTTCAACGGTTTCGCGCAAACTTTTTCCAGGCAATGGAGTAATTTTTTTAGCTTTATAATCTTTTAGAATTGCTCTAACCTCTTTTTCTCCTTCTATTACATAATTTTTAATTTTTTCCAAAGCTTTTTCAGATAGGTCTAAATCTGAAAATGAAAATGTATAGGGGTATTTTTTAACAACCTCTAAACCAAGTCTAATTAAACTATTTAAAATTTCTTTAGTTTTTTCAGGCCCGTATTTAACAAATAATTCCTGCAACATAGAACCGCCTTCTGGGCCTAATACCGCATCAGAAACAATTCCAGATTTTAATTGCCCTT
>JAWAPU010000047.1:0-2900 GCA_038894275.1 Candidatus Nanoarchaeia archaeon
TCTGTATCTTCTATGTCTAAATCTTTTAAATTTTCTTCAATTTTTACATCCAATTTTCTTATTCTCATGAAGTCTCTATATGCGCTTGCCAAAACAACAAATCCAGGTGGTACAGGAAAACCCGCATTCCACATTTCAGCTAAATTTGCTCCTTTTCCACCCGCTTCAGGAATGGAATTTTTACTAAGTTGTTTAAACCATTTGCAATAGGCCATGCTTTTTTAAAAAATTTAGAAATTTAAAAAGCTATTCTTTATTTTCAACTACTTTAACTTTACATGAAACAGGTAATTTAGCGTTTGCTTTTTTAAGTGCTAATTTGGCTAATTCAACTTTTTCTTTAGGCACGTAAAGAGAAAATAAAACTTTCCCGGTTTTGACTTGAGCAGCGTGTCCTTCTGGCCTACCAAATGATAAAGACATTCCTCTTTGGAACCTATCCGCACCCGCACCGGTCGCTAAAGGATTCAACCTTAACACGTGATGAGGGACCACTCTTACTTTTCCAGACCAGCCGGTTTTTGAAACACTTTCCATTTTTCTTACAATAACTTGTCTCGCGGCTTCTAACGCGTTATCTCGAATTTGAACTTCACCACACGAAATAAGCTGCACTTCTATTGGATATTTGAGTCCATCTCCAATATCATATTGAGAAACTTTAATATGTGGAACTCCTTTAATATAAGCTTTAGATTTGACTTTAGAAATTCTTACATATGGTCTTTTTATTTTTCTGTATGCTGATGCTTGCCTTAATTTTGCCATTCTATTAAATCTAAAGAATGATTTTTAAATCTTATTAAAGTAAGGCTTATAAATTATGTTTATTTTGTATAAAAGATGGCGGGCTTTACTGAAAAAGTTAATTTGCTTTTGCTAATATCTGCATTATTTATATTTAATTTAATATTTTTTGCAAAAGATACCTTAATCTTTGCATTAAATTTGTATGGCGTTATGCTTATAGCTTTTTTGTTTGTTTTAACATTCTTCGAAAGTTTTAGAGAGGTGTACGAATGGTAATAGCATATATTTTAGCAATAGTAAAATCTGGTGCTGAAAGAGAAGTTATAGATGCTTTAAAAAATGAACCGAAAATAAAAGAAGTTAGACTTGTGTACGGCGAATATGACATAGTTATAAAAGTCGAACTTGGAGAAATTTCAGAACTTAGCGAATTTGTTTTAGATAAGATAAGATCTATTGGTGCTATAGAAAAAACAACCACGCTAATCGTTGCAAGTTAAAAAATTATTTTTTTTGAATAGAATAAAGCTTTTAAAAGCTATTTTGTTAAAGCAAAACATGGTTTCGCCCTTAGATGCTTCACCACAAAAGCTAATAAAAGAAGTAGCTAATCTGTTGAAAGAAAAAATTAAAGCACCAGAATATGCTGCTTTTGTAAAGACAGGAGTACATAAAGAAAGACCGCCTCAAAATACAGATTGGTGGTATATACGAGCGGCATCCATTTTAAGAAATATATACAAGCATGGCCCGATAGGTGTTTCGAGATTGCGAACAAAATATGGAGGAAAAAAGAAACGAGGCGTTAAGCCAGAGAAGTTCAGAAAAGCATCAGGTGCAATTATACGAAAAATTCTACAACAACTAGAAAGCGCGGGTTTAATAACAAAATCTGCTGGCAAGAAAAAAGGAAGGATATTAACTTCTAGTGGACAATCTCTTTTAACAAAAGCTGCTATTAAAACAAAATCTGAATAATGGTAAAAGTACAATCTTCTGCTAAGAAAAAAAGACTTGGCGCTGCAATTAAAAGAACGAAATGGGCTCCCATTTGGGTAATACCAAAAGCGCTTGGAAAGGGTAAAAAAGTACACCCATCTAAGTTAACAGTCATAAAAAGGCATTGGAGGAGAACAAAATTAAAAGCTTAAAATGGCAGAAGTTGAGCGTGTTTATAACATTCCTTTAAGACAAAAATATTTGAAAAGCCCAAAATGGCGCAGAAGCAAAAAAGCCATTTTTGTTATCCGCGAATTTATCCAAAGGCATGCTAAAGTAAAAAAAGTAAAATTGAGTAGATGGGTGAATGAATATATTTGGCGCAGAGGCTCTAAACACCCTCCTTCTAAATTATCGGTAAAAGTAAAAATAGATAAAGAAAAAGGAATTGCACAAGTTGAATTATCCGAATTGCCAAAAAAAGCTTTGAAAACTGAAAAAGCAAAAGAAAAGGACCTCAAAAAAAAGAGCGCAGAGAAAAAAGAAATTACAAAAAAAGAAGATGCACAAGAACAAAACAAAGACAAAAAAGAGCAAAAAGTTAAAATAGAAAAAAGTGATTTATTAGAAAATTTGGAGAAAAAATAAATGCAAACTAAAGCTCACGCAACAGTTCTCAATTTTAATGGTGATTCAAACGTCGGTTTATACGGATTGGCAACAGATAAATACGTTCTTCTCGGTAAAAATGTTGGCGAATCACAGGCAAAATTAATAGAAAACAATTTAAATGTCAAGGCTTTTAGAATTAGTGTTTATGGGACTTCTCTAGTAGGTCTTTTTGCTAAAGGCAACTCTTCGACTTTACTTTTACCTTCTATTGTTTTTGAAAATGAAATTTCCAATCTAATTAATTTGCTTAAACCTTTAGGGGTAAAAGTTCATGTAATTGATACAGAGCACACAGCTTTAGGCAACAATATTTTAATGAACGATTCGATTGCGATGGTTAGTCCTGTTTTTAGTAAAAAATTAGTTTTAGAACTAAAAAAACTAACAGGACTAAAAATAATTCAAACAAATTTAGCAGATAGTTTAGTTCCTGGTTCTGTAGGGGTTTTAACAAATAAAGGTGCCATATTTGGCCCAAATATAACAGACGCAGAAATTCGTAAACTTGAAAAACTTCTGGGTTTTGAAATTGGTTTAGG